>JBLIDB010000207.1:0-8837 GCA_047634015.1 Saprospiraceae bacterium | reverse complement strand
ATTGATTAAGTCGAAATCTACCATATTTAACTAGTAATGATCAATTAACTCTTCAAAATATCGCTATAGCCATCCAAATGTTTTGAAATTTAAATTCATAACCTTGGTTCGTCGACCGATTAACGATTTTCAATTTTCAATTAGTAATTATCAATCAACGCTACGTTCTCAATTATCCCTTACCACTTCAAAAAACACCTCTTGACTATTGAAAGCAGAAAAAACACCTAAGGCATTTTGAACATTTGAGGGAGGCTCGTTCAAGTCTCGAGAATCTTGATTGCTATTTTCATAGAGCGCGGCATACTCTTCGTTGATATGGTATACTTTGACAGAATAGGTGCCAAAGGACTCAACAGATCCCGAGAGGAAATTAAGAGATGAAGCATCCGTGGGTTCTGAGACAAATCGGAATCCTTCTAAAGCACTAAGCACTTGATCAATAAAAATAGGATCCAAAGTGTCACTAACTGCTTCCACTACCATAAAATGAAGGTCACCATTAGGGTTGTCCCAAGTTGCTGTGATACTTGATTTTTCGACAAATTCTCTAATAGTCATAACGATAGCTTCTCGTCCTTGCGTTAGAGGCAGTTTTGGAACAACTATAGTATCCTGAGATATATGTAAGCCCATCGTTGATGTAGGAACCCGCGTCTCAGCGGTCGCCATTATTCCGCCACTGATTACCTCCAGTTGTATTAGGTCTCCTGTTTCCACAGATACATCTGAGTCCGGATAATTATAGTAACCGTCTTGTCCTGAAGCAAGTAAAGAATAGCTTTGACCGTCTTTTATGATTGATACCTCCGCATCATTTATGGGAGCTGAAGTATCCTCTTCATCTGTTAATGGGAAGGTACTCTTGATTCGGATATCATCGATAGGTTCACCAGCATATATAAATCCTTCTACTACAAATTGATTAGAGGCTATATCATTATGGTTCTCATCTTCACAGGAGAAGAGAAGGATACAAAATAGAATGCAGAAGAGCGTATAATTTTTCATAATCTAAAGTCGCTAATTCTAAAATTTGATTTCTACAGAAAGATTAGGAGTCATTCCTAAATACTGAATTTCAGAAATTACAGGGGGCGTTTCAGTAAAGTTATATTCCCGATACCAGACATTCTTTCGATTATAGAAATTGAAAATGGATAGCCCAAAATCAATATCAAAAGGACCAGTTTTATATAGATAGTGAGCAGAGATATCTAAACGATGGTAAGCAGGTAGCCGAGATGCATTTTTGGCTCCTACACTTACATAACTATTGGTTTGCCCATCTAATAACTCTATAGAGTACTGCCCTGAGGGCTCTGTAAATGGTTTTCCCGAGGCATATACGAATGTAGCTGCAATGCGCCAATCCTCTATCTCGTAGGAGTGCACTGTTTTGAATTCATGCCGAACATCATGCAATGCTGAAAATTCAAAACCATTATTTAAATCAGAGAAGGTGTTTCTTACTTTGGCTATGGTATAAGAAACCCAGCCTGTATAGGCTCCTCTTTTCTTTTGGAGTAGAAACTCCATTCCTTCTGCATATCCATCTCCTGAAAAGAATAAGCGATCTAAGTCGATATCATTGCGCTGAAATCTAAGAGAGAACTCAGCAAGATTATTTAGGTTCTTACGATAGCCTTCCACATCAAAGATATAGTCATCCGTCTCATATGCCGCACCTACTATGAAGTGCTCCGCATTACTCACTTTTACTAAGTCATCATCTGCTAATAACCAAAAGTCTCGCGAACCCTCTGTTACATTCTCATTAACAATTCTATTGATAAATTGATAATGTTTGCCATACCCACCTTTGATTTTAATTCTATCATTTAAATTATATTGAAAAGAAAATCTTGGCGCCCAATATATTTTTTGACTTACGTCATAGTAAGTACCTCTGATTCCAGCTTCGATCACAAGATTGGAAAATGGCTTCCAAGAATCAGAAACATAACCTGCAGCATAGGTGCTTTCTTGTTGGATGTCTAATATCGTTGATGTGTCATTACGAATAAATTTGTAATCCACTTCAGCAAATGTTGCCATAGCACCGAATTCTAATTTATGGGCCGCATTTAGTTGTAATTCATTATCCAGTCTAATGGTTACGTCTCTCACATCGTTATCTTCGAATGCCAGAATATTGTAATCTGCAACAACGGAATCTCGAGCTACCAGTGTAGCAAGAACCTCTACTTTTCGGTCGTACGTGCTAAAATAATTCGAAGATGCTACCAGTAAATTAGAATACCATTTTGGACTCCACTGTCGCGACCATTTACCACTAAATCCTTGATTGCCCCAATCACTTTTTTCATCAATTCCTAATTCTATTAATAAGGCACCATTTAGTCTTTCTAAGTCTATATCATTGAATTCAACTAAATGGTCTGCGCCATTATAAAATGATAGCGCGAAAACATCCTTATCCGTAGGATTAAAGCTCAGCTTACTATTTAAATCAAAGAAATAAAAGTCCGGTTCTATAGTCGTCACTTCCAGTCCATCTATCGGCGGCGGGGTCTCAGTTTGTGTAAAGACACCCAGTATGTTATTATATAATCCGCTCTTTATAATATCAGTATAAGATCGTCGACCATTTATGGAAAGCGACCCTTTTTTAAATAGAGGTATCTGAACACTGGCCCGGCCATTTAGTAAATTTAGACCGAGGTTTCCGTGGAATTTATTAGGATCTCCTGTTTTTCCTGTTAAGTCAACCACACTTGAAAGTCGCCCGCCATATTTGGCAGGAAATGCTCCTTTATACAATTGGACATCTTTGATAGCATCTGCATTAAATGCTGAGAAAAAGCCAAAGAAATGATCAACATTATAGACGGTCATACCATCAAGAAGCACGAGATTCTGATCTGGAGTTCCTCCACGAACGTATAAACCCGATGAACTCTCATTACTACCACTTATTCCAGGAAGCAATTGTAAGGATCGAAAAATATCAACTTCTCCCACATTAGGAAGTAATGCCAATTGGGCAGGGGATACTTGTATTGTGCTAAGCCCCTCCGTGGCATTCATCACCTTAAATGAACGGTCCTTTATGACCAGTTCATCCATCAGGACTCCGGAAGACAATACAATGTCCAGGTTTGAAATGTCATCTTTTCCCACTTTTATAGGAATTTCTATGGAGGAATATCCTACATATGCAACCTGCAATACGAAAGAATCTTCAGGTACTCCAATTAATGTAAAATAGCCATCTACATTGGTGCTGGCTCCTTTATTTGTTCCTTTAATCACGATATCTGCAAAAGGGAGGCGTTCTTGGTTCTCACTGCTCTTGACAACACCTGAAATAGTCCGTTGTCCCAATAGAAGAAAAGGAAAAGGTAAGATGATTAGAATAAATACCAGTCTAAGATTCATGACACATGATAATTTTTTTATTAAATGTAATAGAAATACGCAGAAACTAAAATTGTCTTAGTTTTTTTTAATTATACTTTCGAAATATGCATGATGCGAATTATATAAAACTGAAGGATTCCTACTTGAATTTATGATAACGTACCTTTCAGAACGTATAATGAATCATGTGATTCAATGTTTGACATAGGGCAGGAGTTGACTTAAAGTAATGTGAAATAAATCTAAAAGTGAAAAAGCAGAAAAACAGTGTTTTTATAGCAACAAGTATAGATGGCTATATTGCCGACGTCAATGGTGGCATTGATTGGTTGGATACGATTCCAGAGATTAATGATATTGATTCGGGATACGAAGCATTTACATCTCAGATTGATGCTTTGGTTATGGGAAGAGTCACTTATGAAACTGTTCTCGGATTCGATATTGACTGGCCTTATAAGAAACCAGTTTTTGTATTGAGTAACACAATTACTTCTATTTCTGACGAACTACGGGGGAAAGTACATATCGTAAAGGGATCTTTAAACGAAATTTTAGAACAAATTCATCAACAAGGATATCATCGACTTTATATAGATGGCGGAAGATTAATACAGAGTTTTCTGAAAGAAGATCTCATAGATGAAATGGTCATAACTATCATTCCAGTCTTATTAGGAGGTGGATATTCATTGTTCGGAGAACAATCCCAGATGCTTACATTTAAATGTATTGTATCCAAGCATTATCTGAATTCGATTGTCCAGAATCATTTTGTAAGAAGCCGTTCTGAGTAAGATAGACTCTAATTTTCTTTAATAGTTTCCTCGGGTATTTGTAGTTCAAAGGCAGGGTCTTCTTCTGGAGCTGCATATTGATTTCCCTTCCGACCGAATACAGAGAGCCGCACGTATCGCTTAGGATTCAACCTTAGATCTTGGAGCAATAGACTCATATGCTTACTCGTAGCCTCGAGATTATTATAGATCTCTGGATCATTAAGCAATTTTGCGATGGTGCCATCACCTTCGCCAACTTGTGTCATAAGTCCATTTACTTTGCTGAATGTAGTAGTAGCCTCACCAACGGTTGTTTTTAGATCTTTGAGTAGCACATTAGCATTATCAAATGTTTCATTTGTTTTTTCTAAAGTTTCTCCTAAGTCCGAATCTGCTAATTGAGTTGAGAATTTGGAGAAATTCCTAATCATTGTTTCGAGATCATCATTGGTTTTTGCAAAGGATTCTGAGACCACTGCCATATTACCAAGGGTTTGATCCAGGTTGCTATATGACGTTTTAAGAAGACGATCCAAATTCGAGGTAAGTGACGCTAGATTGTTCATAGAGCTTTCTAAGCTCTTAAGGGAGTTACTAACCGTATTATCGGCCTGATTATCCAATACCGTATTCATAACAGTATCGACAACTGGCCCGACGCCTTTAATCACCGCACTGAAGAATTCTTTCAACTCTTCCTTCGTAACGATGGTTTCAAGAATTCCTCTGGAGCCACCCTCAAGACGGGCGCCATTTTGTAGGCAATTGTTTCCATCACATAGATTGTCAAATTCTAGGACAATTTTCTTGCCTCCTACGATAGAACCAGCAGACAGAAGGGCCTTGGCATCTTGAGGTAAGAGATGTTCACCCTCCACGTCGAATTTCACGATCATCGTTCTTACATCATCAGGATTTACTGTAATGCTTGATATAGCACCAATCTGTAGGCCATTGATCTCAACAGGAGAACTAACAGTAATACCCTCGACATTTGAATACACTACTTCAAATGCATAATTAGTGCGCAAAAGATTCTTTCCTTTCAGAAACTGAAAGCCCCAAATCATGGCCACAAGTGTTATGAGTCCTATGACTCCTATCTTTATTTCTTTCGACATCTCAAAGCTACTTTATACAAGGGCGCAAAGGTATGATTAATCTATATCCTAATAAGACAACCTTAGGACATATGTCAAGTGCTTAATGATGAGAATGGGAAGTAGGTTTATCAAAATTTGTTGATATTTCTTTATAAATATAGCTGTCGTCAGTCATTTAGAGGATAATAGGCGTAATCTTTGCCTTTGATTAGAGTTATGAAGGTGCTTAGATTTTATCATAATAATAACACTCATATAACTCCTTTTAGGGGACATGAATCATGTAAAAGTCGTTTTTATGTCTCAGACCATGAATTTCTACGAATAAGTCAAGGACTTAACACTTACGTCAAATTATAGGAAGAGCATTGCGAATTATAGGCTTCATATTATTGTTCTCATTGGTAAGCTTGCTTACGGCCCAAGAGGTAGACTCTATTGAGCATAGTCCTGAGCCGATAATAGCCATTGATACAATTATTCCTTCCACTATTGATTCAGCGAAGTTTCGGCGACCTTCTCAAAGTGGAGAAGAGGCGATGAATGAGTTTGAAAGTGGGGAGGAAGAGGAGCTTGCCATGCGCGAACGTGAGGCGGCTATGATGGAAGAGGAAAGTGTAAACCCTACGCTTGTTGGAGCTGCCCCAGCGGGAACTTCCGTTGAATATGGCTCTGTGGATTCAAGTAGAACTGATCTTAATAAGCTTGAAATTCATCTTTACGGAAAGGCATTTGTAAAATATGAAGACTCTGAAGTAACGGCAGACTATATCATTTTTGACCTTAAAGAAAGGGAAGTGCAAGCTAAGGCCAGGTCTTTTAGTAGCCAACGCACGAGATTCTTAAGTGGCACTAATGATGTTAAGGCCGATAGCTTACGGTATAACATTAATTCAGAAAAAGGGATCGTATATGGAGCTAGAATTCAACAGGATAATCTATACATACATGGTGCGGTTACGAAGTTCATAAAGGCAGGGCGGGATAGTCTACATATTGACGATGTGATCTATAATCGCAATGCTTTAATCACTTCCTGTAGTCATGAAGATCCGCATTGGGGGATTAGAACGACGAAGCTCAAGATGATACCTGAGAAGTTGGCTGTTATTGGGCCGATGGACATTGAGTTAATGGGAATTCCTACACCCTTGGCATTTCCATTTGCCTTTGCACCTTTGTTTTCCTTTGGGAAAGCCTCTTCTGGTTTAATAGCCCCAGATCAATGGTTGACGATAGACCCTAATCTGGGTATTGGAGTACGGAATCTTGGGTATCATTTCGCGATCAATGAGCGAATGAATCTCACACTGAAAGGGGATATCTATACGCGTGGATCGTATGCCTTGCGAAGCAATATGCAATACCGTCAACGGTACAAATTTCAAGGGAGTGTTGACTTAAGTTATTCGCGACAATTGGTAGAGATAGCAACAAGTGCAGATCCATCTAGGCAGACGTCGTATGCGATTAGTCTCAATCATCGCCAGGACGGCAAAGCGCACCCTTATAGAACGGTTGGTGGAACGTTGAAGTTTTCTGTTAATAATTATGAGCAGCGAAATCAAACGGATGCTCGATCACAATTGAATAATCAGATTAATTCCAACTTTAATTATCAATATAAAATCAATCCCAAACTGAATTTTTCTACAGGAATTTCTCATAGTCAAAATACAAGTACGAATTCAATTTCATTTACATTACCTCAAATGCAATTGAGACTTTCTCAGATTTACCCGTTTAAGCGAAAAAAAAATTCCGCATCGAAAGAAAAATTTTATGAAAAAATAAGCTTTCAGTATAACGGAAAGTTTCAAAATTCAGTAACGACTATCGATACGATTTTATTTACAAAGGAGACTTTGGAAAGTTTTAGGGCAGGATTTACGCATGAAGCGAATATGACGGCGAGTTATAAACTACTAGAACATTTATCTTTTAATACCAATATCAATTATGATGAATTCTGGTATTTACAAACTTTTGACCCAACAGAGGCGGATGAAAATGGGAATATCACGGCAGGAGAAATTAATCAAGGATTCACACCTTTGAGAGATATAAGTGCAAGTGCGGGGCTGAGTACAAATGTTTTTGGAACGATACAATTTAAAAAAGGATGGTTACGAGGATTAAGACATCGTATGACACCAAGCATTAATTTATCCTATAGACCAGGGACGGAGAGCTACTATGAATATTTTGATGAAGATCCTGACTCTTTTACGGATGCACCATTGCGTTATAATCCATTTTCACCAGACAGTAAAACAAGGGAAAAATTATTTCGAAATGCTTCATTACAGCGGGGAGGTATGTCGATGAATTACGGAATTGATAATGTTTTTGAGGGAAAGTATTGGTCTAAGAAAGATAGTATAGAGGAGAAGTTTAAACTTTTTAATAGAGTAGGATTAACGGGTAATTATAATTTCCAAGCAGATTCACTTAATTGGAGTCAAGTCAACATGTCGGCGAGCACCACCTTGTTTGACAGGAAGACCACTGTACAGATTTCTGGAGCTTTCGATCCTTATGTTGCAGTGCTAAACTCGACAGGCACTTCAACGAGGAGGATAAATAAAACCCTCATATCTGAAGGTCGTGGATTGCTAAGAATGGATCGACTTAACCTTACAGTATCTACTTCTTTCTCCCTTAAAGATATAAAAGAATGGATTACTGGCGAAAATAAGCAAACTAACCAAAATAATAAATCAAGTGAAAACCCTGATCAAGGAAGAAATAGAAATAAGCCAAAATCCAAATCTCCTTTGAAAGGATCGTCAGAAGTATTACCTGAATTATTCTCATGGTTTCAAGATTTTAAGATAGCGCACATATATCGAATCGGGTGGAAGGATATGGTTACTGAAATGGAGTTTACCACAACGGCCCATTCTATTGCTATCACAAGTGGGAATATTCCACTATCTGAAAACTGGAGTATGCGAGTCGGTAACATAAGTTACGACCTAAAAAATAAGCGATGGGTATACCCATCGCTCAACTTGACTCGACAATTACATTGTTGGGAGATGACTTTCGGATGGCAACCACAATTGGATACCTACACATTCTTTATAGGGGTTAAGGCAGCACCATTTTCGCAGTTCTTGAAGTATTCAAGAGGACAGAATACTTTTGGGAATTATGGAAGACGATTTTAAGAACAGTCTCCGGTCGATTTTTGTTGGGAATGTCAGGATTTTAATATTTTAACTACTTTCTTTTTATAAGAAACACCAATAGGGATTTCTTTCTTTCCTATTTCGACATCATGCTGTGTGAAAGCAGAGATACGCTCCTTGTTTATAATATAAGATCGATGGATACGAAGGAAGTCAGCAGGAAGTATCTCTTCATAGCGAGATATTGTATCTTTTGAAATAATGGTTTTATCTTGGAGATGGATTCTGATATAATCCTTTATGCTCTCTATATATAGCAATGGTTCGGTAATAAATCATATAATAAAAAAGTAAATGCGTAAGTTGGGCTGACCAACCTGTAATCAAGCTTCAACCATGATTACCCAAGACGCATTTACCCTAGGGCAAGCCCTAAT
>JBLIDB010000206.1:0-8842 GCA_047634015.1 Saprospiraceae bacterium | reverse complement strand
TTAAAAGCACGAATTTTTAATAATAGCACGACGCTATAAGCAATAATTGAGTATATCTTTTTGATAATCTCTAATTCTTCAAAGTGGTTTATCTCAACAGTTGCTAACAATTGAGGGCAATTACTAGCGCGCTCAAGTTAAGTAAAACAAGGACCTATTTAGGTATAAATCACATTAAATAAGTAGGATATATTTTATTGCCGGACTTCGCAATAGAGAAGCATAAACTTTGCTTTTAGCTACTAATTAATAACAAGTAATTCTCCAAGTCTCCGTTCTTCCGTTCCATCATCCAAACGAACGAGGATGCTATAGACATAAACTCCATTACTGGCTTTAGATCCATTCTTAAGGCCCTGCCATCCTAAGCTACTTTCATTTGGAGGAATCTGCTCGTTTTCGAACATAGGCTGCCCCCAACGATCGTAGATTGTCATATCATAACTTAATATACCCTCCTCTGTAGCTCGAAGGTAAAATGACCGATTATCCGGATCTCCATTAGCACTTATTACATTGGGTATGTAGAAGAATACTTGAGATTCTTCGTCGATAGATATTTCTATAACTCCGAGACACCCATTTAGGTCTTGTACGACCGCGCGATAATCTCCATCTCCTCCTTTTCTTATTATTGGTGTTAAGCAGTCAATGCACGAAAGGTCGGAAGATGGTTCCCATATGATACTTTGAAAAGGCCCTGAAACAGTAACTGATATAGTATAAAAATCAGCACCAGAATCTGTAATAGTATAGGACACTTCATTTGCAAAAGTTGCTTCAATCTCAGTCGGAAAAACAAAAAAGCAACCACGCGCAGATTCTACAACTACGGTATATTCTCCAATTGTTAAATCTTCAAAAATCACAGAAGAGGCTGGATTAGCAAACGTAATTCCCGCTAACGAAATTTCAAAGGTATCTTGAGTAAGCACTGTAACTTCAATTGTTCCCGCACTACTCTGCCTACATGACCCCTTTGGTATTATTTCTACTTCTACCGTGTCCAATCTCGCAGACACTTCAACGATACTGTCACAGCCTCCAGAGGAGGTAAACTGCTCTGTACCGTTTAGATTATTAGCATCATAGAATTGATTTCCTATAAATATTTGTTCCGTAGGACAAATTAAAGGTTCTATTTGAGTGATCAAAACTGATCCAAAAGTAAGGTCTATTAAAACGACACTGTCACATCCAGAAATAGATACCAAAATCTCCATACCTCGAGGATTATTGGAATTATACGCTACACCGCCAACCATAATGTTTTGACCATCACAAAGTTGGCGCACTACTTCGATCGTATCTCCACTGAAATATTGAAGATTTACTTCTACTAAACTATCACAACCATTATCAAGTGGTATAACAACCAGTCCTGAGGGTCTCGAAGCATCAAATGTCTCACCCCCTACTACCAAATCTTCATTCGAGCAAAATGACATTTCAATAATTGAATTAGAATTAGGAAAATATGTCGGGAAAATCGTCAGAGCTGTATCACAACCATTAGGTCCGTATACGATCGGTTCTATCAAGAATACACCACTATACAATCTCATTCCCTGAATTATAATTGTATCTCCTTCGCAAATACGTAAAATTAATTCTTGCTCTATAGTCGTAATGATTTCTAATTCTATCCTAAGCACACTATCACACTTTTGCACATCAGAATAGACAATACTTCCATTGGGATTATCTGCATTAAACAATTGCCCTCCTACGAAGTAATCGGTACCTGCACATATTGTGTCTCTTACAAACTCAACAATTTCACTTACGAATTGAACTTCTACAAAGACACGTCTACGACATTGATTCTCAGTAAATATTTCGAAGGTCCCCGATGCATTTGACGCATGATAAAGTGTCCCTTCTACCAACAAAGAATCTTGATCACAAAGAGTAAATTGAAGTAAAGAATCTTGTATAAAGCTAGGGCTGTATAAAACATTATAAATAGTATCACATTGTGTCCCCGCTCCAAATATTGTAATTGTAGTATCTTGAGTTATATCAATTCCGAGAAACCCCGAATTCCCAATACATGGATCTACCAAAATAGATTCTTCTAAATTCTGAATTAATTCCAGATCTACTTGAAATAAGGTATCACAACCGCCACCTTCGCTACGGACTAATCCGCTCTGTTTTCCAAAATAAAACAATTCATTTCCTACATGAATCGTATCGTTTGTGCATATCTCCCTAATCTCATAAGGGATAATTAATTCAGCAATAAAATCAAGATGAACAATGAGATCTCTGGAGCACCCTACTTCATTATAAATTATAAAAGTATCGTTCGGCGATTCAAAATCGTAAACGTTGTTATTAAAAACGACACTATCATGAGGACAGATAAGAAAAGTTACAAAGGAATCTATAATCGATGTGGGTTGATATATAATATTGATGATAGAATCACACACCAATCCGTTGCCGTTTATTGTGTAGGTAGTATCTTTACGTAAGCTAACATTTTCAAAAATAGGACTATCACTGCAAGGGTCATATTCGATAGTGGTTTCTATTGTGCCTATCGTAAGGGCTACAGCAACGTAAGTAAAACATAAAGCATCATCTAAAACCAGCACCCCGCCAGTAAGCCTTCCTAAATGGAACAGCTCTCCGCCTATATTAAAAGTATCTCCAGGGCAAACCGTCTGATTAAATGCAGCAGAATCTACTTTCGCCAACGAAAGAGATACAGAGAATAAGGTATCACAAGAAAGCATTCCACCCTCGGCTATGAAAGTACCTTGTAACCGTGAAGAATCAAAAAGCTCTCCTTCCAAAATCAATGTGGCCCCTGCACAAATAGTATCCGTGAAGGTAGCCATCACATAATATTGAACTATTATCGAAAAACTAACCGTATTATATAGTATATCATTTGGAGTAAATATTATACTATCTACGGCATTAATATCATTTATTATAAAAGATTCAGTTATGTTCCAATTCCCACTTACCCCATCATCTGACTGACTTGGCAAGATGATGGTATCTCCTATACAATAAGATAATTGTAAATTAGAAAATGTTGGATCAAGACGCTTACTTGACAGGGATACTACTTCGACATATACCTCATCTATAGTTATACATCCACCAGCGTCAGTAACAGTTACTCTATATAATCCTTCATCTGAAGGAGATACAACGCCTCCCGAATTATAAGAAAATGTATTACTAGCAAGGGTACTTCCATCCTTACTCCATTGATATGCCGTACCCCCACTTATCTCCGTAAGTACTAATGGATCCAAACCTTCACATAAAACCGTATCAGTAGCTGAAATATTAGCCGCAAAGAATGATCTCTGTCTACCTCGAAATTCTATACTATTAATACTATAGACTTCTTCCTCGTCCTGAGTGCCTCCAGTAATTAGAAAAGTAAATACATCACCAATATTAACTTCTCCAATATTAGCGGTAAATATCCCATTGTCCTGCTGACCACAATAACCAGAATTCAAAATTGATACGCCATTATACATTGTTTCCAGTTGAAAACCATCGCCGCCGGGATCAAAAGTCGGAATAAAGGCCGTGCATCCTATGGGACTAATATCTCTAGACAAACAAGATTCAAAATCCGTGGCTGACAGGCTTACATCTATAGTAATGGTAACATCACAATACGTACTTAAGGCAATCACAGGGCCAATTAAGGCTCTATTATCATTAATTCCTTGGGATGGGCTATTACTACAACAGGTTGCTCCTTCCATGTCATTAATAACAAATGCCCCATCCATTATTCCAAAGATCCCAGGATTAGCATCGCAATCTCCATTGCCTGTGAGCACAGTTACTAAACCTTGGTCGCTATTATCGAAATCTATAGTAAGTTCCTGAATTAGGGTTTGGGCATGAAGACTAAGAAGAGTCAGCATGAAGAGAGGGAGATGTATGATTCTGCTTTTCAATGATTGCAAAAGTACTACATCTGCTTAGTAATATTATTACGACATTAGAAACTCCTATATACTAATTAGGATCTATGCTAACTTTATGACATTATTCCAGCTTATACCGAAACCTAATAATTGGACGCAAGGTAATTCCACTAAAGTTTCTTAATTTGTCCTTCAACATAAACTGATTTACCGAAAAGCATTGTCAAAATTGCCTGTTATGAGATATATCGTATTGCTACTAATTTCAAGCTTCCTTCACATTAATTGTGCAAGTAGTCAACAACACAATCCAACAAGTTCAGTATCCCAAAGCCCGACTATTGACTCCCAATTCAATGATCTCAAATGGAGAAATATAGGACCATTTCGAGGAGGCAGAAGCGTTGCCGCCGCAGGAGTTGTTGGAGCGCCGTTGACCTATTATATGGGGAGTACAGGTGGCGGTGTCTGGAAAACTGTCAATGATGGAATATCATGGAAAAACATATCAGATGGCTTCCTTAAGACAGGAACGGTAGGAGCAATCGCTGTCGCAGAATCTAATCCCAATATAGTGGTGGTCGGAATGGGAGAACATGCCGCTCGTGGGGTTATGACATCAACAGGAGATGGTGTTTACAAGTCTACAGATGCAGGCAGATCATGGAAGCACATCGGATTAGATGAGACATATCACATCTCAGACGTTATTATTAATCCGACTAACCCACAAGTCATCTATGTCGCTGCTCAAGGAGCGCAATTTGGAGCGACAGCTCAAAGAGGCGTCTTTAAATCTATGGATGGTGGAACAACATGGGAGAAAGTGCTCTACATCAATGATATAACTGGAGCTTCTGGCCTCTCTATGGACATGAACAATCCAGATATCCTATATGCTTCTATGTGGGAACATGAGCGCAAACCATGGACAATGATATCAGGTGGTCCTAACTCAGGAATATATAAATCAACAGATGGTGGGAGCTCATGGGATCAACTAAAAACTGGTCTTCCTAAAGCATTTGGAAAATCTGGCATCTCTGTTTCAAGGGCAAATTCTGATCGAGTCTTTGCTATCATAGAGGCAGAAGGTGATAAATCTGGAGTTTACAGATCCGACGATCGAGGAAAGAAGTGGACCCAAGTCAACAAAGACAGGGTCAACATCACGCGTTCATGGTATTACATGGAGATATTCGCTGATCCTATGGATGAGAATCGGGTCTATATTATGAATGCTCCTGCTATGAAGTCTATCGATGGCGGAAAGTCGTTTGCCAGAATGCCAACCCCTCATGGAGATAATCACGACCTATGGATCAATCCCCACGACAACCAAAAGATGATCAATGCCAATGACGGCGGTGCGAACATTTCTAATAACGGAGGAAAGGACTGGTCAACACAGCAAAATCAACCTACATCGCAATTCTATAGAGTCATAACGGATAATCTCGTGCCTTATAATGTCTATGGAGGGCAGCAGGATAACTCCTCGATTGCCATAGTAAGTCGAACGCGGGATGGCGGTATTGATTGGAAAGATTGGCATTCTGTAGCAGGATGTGAAAGTGCCTTTCTTGCATTTGATCCTGATAATCCCGAAGTGGTCTACGGAGGTTGCTATCAAGGAATTATCGAGAAATATATAACTTCTAAGGATCTATACAAACCTATAAAAGAATATCCAGAGCTCGGACTAAGCATCGAACCTAAAACCTTCAAATATAGATACAACTGGAATGCCCCAATCATCACTTCTCCTCATGATAGGAGTACAATCTATCATGCGGGCAATGTAGTGTTCAAAAGTCAGGATGAAGGTCAGTCATGGACAGTAATCAGTCCTGACCTTACAAGAGACAACAAGGATCAACAAGGTCCTGGTGGCAAACCTTATACTAACGAAGCTGCAGGTGGCGAAAACTATAATACAATTATGTCTCTTGTCGCTTCTTCACATGAGGAGGGCGTGATATGGGCGGGATCTGATGATGGCCGATTGCATATTACAAAGAACGGAGGCACAAACTGGAGTGATGTAACTCCTGCCGGAATGAAAGAAGGAATAATTAATAGCATAGAAGTATCGCCACATGATCCGGCGGCAGCTTATATCGTATTGATGAGATATAAGTTCAAAGATTTGGCTCCATACATCTATAAGACTAATGATTATGGCACTACTTGGACTAAGATCACTAAAGGAATTGAAGGGAAACATACATTCCCAAGAGTTGTAAGAGCTGACAAAAACAAAAAAGGCCTCCTATATGCTGGAACTGAAACAGGGTTGTATATGTCTTGGAATGATGGAGCTTCATGGCAGAAATTCCAATTAAACCTTCCAATTGTTCCGATCAATGATCTTATCATACAGGACAATGATTTAGTTGCAGCAACTGCGGGAAGATCATTTTGGATACTCGATGACATCTCTCTACTAAGCAAAATAGAAGATCAAAACGAGATTGCACTTCAAGTCTTTCCCCCTAAAGACAATTATAGATTTTTTGGAGGCAGTTCTTCTTCATCTTCAGGTATCGGAGAAAACCCAAAAGAAGGTGTAGCAATAGATTATTACCTCAAGGAAAACGCAGATAGTTCAAGTCTGAAATTAGAAATTATAAGTAATGATAAAGTCATAAGGAGCTATAGTAATCAAAAACCTAAAGGGCAAAAAAGTTGGGCTGGCGGACCGCCTAAGCCAACAGTATTGAAGTCAGAGCAAGGATATAGTAGATTTGTATGGGACTATAGAAATACAGCCCTTCCCGGTATTGAAGGTGTATTTGTTCATGGTGATCATAGAGGAAGCCGCGTGCCACCAGGAAGCTACATAATCCGAATGTCTTTAGATAGTAGTTTGGTTATGGAAGCTAATCTGAATATTTTACCAGACCCCAACATCCCTGCTACTTCTGCGCAATTTGAAGAACAACAATCCGCTCTAAATCAGATAGCAAATACTGTAAAAGCTATTCATGAGGCGGTCAACAAAATGCGTTCTGCAAAAGATCAAATCAATGAATATCAAAAGCGTTTCAATGAAAGCGATGACACAAAAGAATTATCAGCATTAGGAGATAGCATTGTGAAGCGTATTGATGAATGGGAGCGGAAATTAATCCAACCAGACCAGAAGACTTTCCAAGATGTTATCAATTTCAACAATCAATTGAATTCAAAATTCTTACACCTCAAGAGATATATCGATGTAGAAGATCCACAACTCACAGCTGGAGCAAAAGAACTATTGATTGATTTGACGAATGAATGGACATTGTTAGAAAGTGAATTACAATCAATCCTCAGTGAAGATTTGAAAGCATATAATAAGCTCTACAAATCGCTGAGTCTTCCTGCGATAATTCTGAAAGAATAGTCACTCATCATGATGAGTATTATTTAGTCAACTCATAGTACTACCAAGTTTGAAAAATCTTATTTCAGAAAAAAGATACGATATAAGGCTTAAAAATAAGGAAGCCTACAAGAGCTGCCATTATAGCACTGACTAACACAGCAGCAGCTGCAACATCCTTAATTCTTCCTATAGCCGTTATCCGCTCTTTAGTGATATAATTACAGATATCTTCTATAGCAGTATTCAGTAATTCTGTAATTATAACTATACTGCTTACAATACTAATCTGTATCCATTCGGAAACACTCAAATTACAATAGAATCCAAAACTTAAGACCACAATTAATCCAAGGACGTGAATTCTAAAATTAGGCTCTTCTTTAAAAGCTACTTTGATTCCGTGAATAGCATAGCCAAATGACAATATTCTATTTCTCAATTTAACGTAAATTTATTTCTTTACCATTCCTAACACTCATTTTATCAAATAGATTCTTACATTTTATCACAAGTGCCAATAAGCATGTAAAAGTACTTCATAAATGGCAAGGGAAAAACAAGATGCGTTACTATATTGGGAGATATACTTCATTACCAGATCAATATTGAACTTATGCTACTCATCTTAAAGATACTCCTCGGGTTCATCGGAGCCGCACTCTTATTCTTTTCATTCAATTGGATAATTATTCCTGATAAGATGATGAAAGCACATGATATCGAGGCGCATTCTGCCACAGGCTATAACTTTATCAGAGGTGATATAGGAGGTATTCTATTGGCCGGAGGGATCATGATTGGACTCTTCTTATGGCAAGGACCTGCACAATGGTTATATCCTAGTGTCATACTGATTGGATCTGTAATATTGGGCAGAGTTATAGGCCTCATGGTTAATGGGAAGTCCAAAAAAGGAATTGAAGCCATAGGAGTAGAGGTGCTAATCATAAGCCTCATGTTTGGTATTACCTACTTATCTTAGTATCAAAATAAACACTTAAAAGAAAATAATGAAAGTTGTCGTCGTATCAAATGGAGGAGGATTAGATAATTTACAAGTAGTAGAAAGAGCCGATCCCACACCAAAACCCAATGAAGTAATCGTCAAGTGGCACGCCACTTCTCTTAATTACCATGATTATCTCGTTGGCGCTGGTGCAATCCCTGTTCTGGACGGACGTATCCCTATGTCTGACGGAGCAGGTGAGATTATCGCTATCGGATCAGATGTGAGCGCGTGGAAAGCTGGTGATAAAGTGATGTCTATATTCTTTCCATTTTGGGTAGAAGGGAAAGCAACCTTTCGTAAGATGGTCGGCGTCTCAGGAGAAACTGTAGATGGATATATTGCTGAACACTCAGCAGTATCAGCAAGTGCTATTAGCGCTATGCCTGAAGGTTTCTCATATGCGGAGGCAGCAACGTTGCCTTGTGCAGGATTGACTGCATGGCGTGGATTAATTGTAGAAGGAAAGATAAAGGCTGGAGAAAGCGTGCTTATAGAAGGATCTGGAGGGATGTCAATATTAGGCTTACAGTTGGCTAAAATGGCAGGTGC
>JBLIDB010000205.1:0-8876 GCA_047634015.1 Saprospiraceae bacterium | reverse complement strand
CAGCCTCACTGAATGAATGCTAAGATCCCGGAAGTAACAGTTATTATGGCCTGTTACAATGCAGAAGATTCAGTAAGTCTGGCGATTCAAAGTATCCTAAACCAAACCTTTTCGAATTTTAAGTTCATTGTTGTAGATGACGGAAGTAAGGATAGTACTGCTAGTGTTTTAGAAGAGTGGTCTCTCTCTGACGATAGAATTGACGTCCTGAGAAACAAACAAAACAAGGGTCTTTCGGCTTCGTTAAATCGAGCGATAGACCTGGTAGAAACACCATTTATCGCCAGAATGGACGCTGATGATGAAGCCCTCCCCAATAGGTTACAACTTCAATTTGATTACATGCAAAGCCACCCCAATGTAGATGTTTTAGGATCCGCTGTGTTGACAAGATCTGGCAATGACAAGGAGTGCAGCGGGAAGATCCCTATGCCATCTTCGCACGAAGAGATTGTGTCTCGAGTATTTAAAAAATCCTTGGTCTTACATCCTACAATAATGATCAAAACGGAAGTTTATAAGCGCATAGGAACCTACGACAATACAGTTCGGTGGGCAGAAGATGCCGATTTATGGTATCGTATCTACGATCAAGTAACTTGGGCAAATTTAGAATCACCCCTTCTGAAGTATACGGTCAAATCAAAGCTGACGAGAAAAATAATCTATAATAACCTGAAAGTAAAAATCACCAATCTTAAAAGAAGAGGTCTCCTTCTGTCTCATAGTCCTATAATTGCACTGGACCTCCTAAATTATGCTTATATCTCACTAAAGCAAATCATAATTCCTCGATGAGAGATAATCGGGGATATCTGAATATTAAAGCTGGAGCAATGCAACGCTACATTTTATGGCATTATATGGCGAGCGTTACGAATCACATTCGAGTCACGGAATTTCCCAAATCTGGAGGTACATGGCTTTGTCAGATGTTAGCAGCCTTATTAAATCTACCTTTTCCTCGCAATCAGGCTATGACTTGGCGGCAGGGAATCTTCCATAGTCATTATGCAGGACCCTCTGGTAATACTAAGACAATCTTACTTGTTAGAGATGGAAGAGATGTAATGGTTTCCGCATATTATCACTTTATAGTAGGGCATGATCTCAATCCTTCCTTTCTAACCAAGCAATGGAGAAAGAAATTAGGCGCAAAAGACTTCCAAAACATCGAAAAACACCTTCCTGTTTTTATTAATATTTTTTTTACCCACTTTAAGGTAGGAGGTTTGGTAATGAATTGGTCCAGTTATATCGATAGTTTCGACCTGAATAGTCCTTATATATATGTGGTTAAGTATGAAGATCTATTACAGGATTGCGTTACCACAATGCATATTTTGCTAAACTGGTTGAATTATTCTTCAATTTCTGAAGAACGAATCAATAAAGTTGTAGCAGAGTTTTCATTTCAAAATATTACTGGTCGGTCCGCTGGTGACGAGGACAGTTCTCAGTTCTTACGTAAAGGAATCGCGGGAGACTGGAAGAATGTTTTTACGGAAGAGGCAAAACTGCTTTTTGAGAACTGGGCGAAGCCGCAGTTAAAAATATTGGAATATGAGTGAGTCCCTAAATCTTGATAAAATCTTAAAAGTGTTAGAGCCTTAGTCACCCCTTTTGTAGCACTTTAATTGTTTAGAAACCATTCAATTAGACGATACCGTATACTTAACCAGCACTTTTTCAACGAATATTGCCTATATCTCTTGCGAATCCTTTTCAAACTTACATACTGTTCTTTCGAGACCACAATCTCTATCAGAATTCATTTGGCTTGGTAGGCCCATGATCTCAATAGCTTGATCAATCGAAATACCTTTATCGAAATCTACAAAAGAAGGGTTCTTGTTTTCAGGTATAGGCCAAGATCGTGCATTGGAATCCTCAAAACGAACATACTAACGGAGCACTTCTTTAAGGTTTTCTATACTCAGTTCTTCTTTTCCAAGGTTGTAATCGTATCTAAGGTTAAAGCGGCTCCCTGCGTGGTGTCTTTTCTCAGAAATGCGAGATTGTTTCATTTCGCGCGCTTGCTCAGCCCTTCTGTTTATCTTATCCTGCTCTAATTCTCTATCTCTCTTTAGATCATTTAGTTCATCCTTCAGCTTATCTAATTCTGGTTTACTTTTCGTTTTATCTTTTACAAATTTTTCTAATTCCTTTTCGCGTGATGATTTTTCAATTCGTTCATATTTGACTGAGACATTTTCATCCCCAAAGATTCCGTAACCTCCCCCCGCAAGTTGAATTTCTATATGCTTCTTTTTCTTTTTGATTTTGGTAATCATAACTCTTTCTCCTGTGCTAATAGCAATACCAAAGTCTTTTACCCTTCGCGAATATTCATCAAAATTTAGAACACGTTCCTTCTCAGCATATAGATCTATACCTTCAGAAGAGGCCGGCATATCAATCAATATCTCTACTCTTTTTCCCTCAAATGCTCTTTTTAAAGCCTCTTCATTTTGCGAAAAAAGAGCGGTGCTAACAAGGCTACTCAGAAACACAATAAGGAATAATGAAGAGAAAGTATGTCCCAAGATGTTTTTCATAATCCTATGAATTTTAGTTAATTATATTTCAATACTCCCCCTTCCTTTGGCGAGAATGGTATTTCCCATCCCAGATACTCTCTTAGTCAGAGTCGTAAGGATCTCGATCCTTTTTCTTTTAAAAAAAATCAAAAAGACCCATTATCAACGTATTGATAATGAGTCTTTTATGAATGTAGGCCTACGATGACTGGACCTCGGACCACTTGATTATGAGTGAATGATCCTCTGCCTGCCAAAGGCAGTTAGGGCTCTAACCACCTATCACCTGGTTTTCAAGTACTTGTGGCATCATTTTAACTACAAGCTTTTCAATATTGATATTTAAAATTCCACAGGAAATGGGACCAGATTATAGCTAAATAGGTATAACAAATATCTCTTGTGTGTTATCTCGTAAAGATCACGAGAAATATGAAACACAAATTCTCCGTGCTATTCTTCTTATGGAAATCTAAGATGAATAGCAGAGGTACGGCTCCATTTATGTGCAAGGTTACCCTCGTTGGAAAAATAGCACAGTTTTCAACAGGACTATCATTGAGTCCTAAAGAATGGAGTGCTCAATCTCAAAAAGAATAAGCATACCTAAAAGTGGTATAGACAAATGGAAACGGTTTAAAAGTGAACTAATATTTTTAACAGGAAATAGAGAATTTTAATATCGATACCTGACAATGGGTTTAAGCCCCTTGTTTTTGCTACATTTATTTCGTGTGATAAAATAGAAGAAAAGTAAAAAGGCAAATTGATGAATTTAAATATTAAAGCTGAATATGAAAATACCTACGATGCTATAGTCATCGGTTCAGGAATCTCTGGTGGCTGGGCTGCCAAGGAACTAAGTGAAAAGGGATTAAAAACAATAGTGTTAGAACGTGGCCGGGATGTTCAGCACATAAAGGACTATCCAACCATGAATATGGATTCGTGGGAATTACCTAACCGAGGACGGGTCTCTGCAGAGGAAATGAAAAAGTATCCTGTACAAAGTAGAACCGGTTATACCATTCAAGAAGCAACCAAACATTGGTGGCCAAACGATTTGGAAAACCCATATACAGAGGTAAAACCCTTTGACTGGCTTCGGGCATACCACGTTGGTGGCCGGTCGTTACTATGGGGCAGACAATCATATCGATTGAGCGAAATGGACTTTAGCGCAAATGCCAAAGATGGGCATGGTGTTGACTGGCCAGTACGCTACAAGGATATGGCACCATGGTATGATCATGTAGAACGATTTGCTGGAATCAGTGGTCAAAATGAAGGACTCCATCAACTGCCAGATGGGCAATTATTACCACCTATGGAAATGAATTGTCTGGAGAAACATGTGAAACAAAGGGTTGCTGAAAAATTCGGTGGACGCATGATTACAATTGGTCGAGTAGCCAATTTAACACAGGCGCATAATGGAAGAGGTGGATGTCAGTTTAGGAATAGATGTTCACGAGGTTGCCCATACGGAGGCTATTTTAGCAGTAATGCGTCTACTCTACCAGCAGCAATGAAGACTGGTAATATGACAATTAGACCATACTCCATTGTCACTGAAATCATTTTTGACAATGATACTCAGAAAGCAAAAGGAGTTAGGATATTAGACTCAGAGACTATGGAAACGACAGAATATTACGCTAAAGTGATATTCAATTGTGCATCGACTATTGGTTCAACATCTATTATGATGAATTCGAAGTCAAGCAGATTCCCAGATGGATTAGGGAATGATAGTGGCGAATTGGGACACAACCTAATGGATCATCATTTTAAAGTAGGGGCTTCCGGAATATCGGATGATTTTAAAGACAGATATTATAAAGGTCGTAGACCCAACGGTATTTATGTGCCACGCTTTAGAAATGTAGATAAAGCAAGTATGCGAAAAGACTATGTTAGAGGCTTTGGTTATCAAGGTGGCGGTAGCCGTACTAACTGGGCATCAGAAATTAAAGAACTGGGCTATGGTGCTGGTTTTAAAGCTGATTTGTTCGAACCAGGGCCATGGCGATTTGGTATTGGTGCATGGGGCGAGCATTTACCTTATCACGATAATAAAATTGTCATCAATCCTGATTTAAAGGACAAATATGGATTGCCGACTATCAGTATAGATTGCGAATTCAAAGAGAACGAATGGACCATGCGTAAAGATGCGGAAGCCAGTGCCGCTGAAATGTTAGAATCGGCTGGATTAAAGGACATCAATACT
Organism: Saprospiraceae bacterium; assembly: GCA_047634015.1. Classification (GTDB taxonomy): domain Bacteria; phylum Bacteroidota; class Bacteroidia; order Chitinophagales; family Saprospiraceae; genus JAJRXG01. The sequence goes on along the minus strand of JBLIDB010000205.1, from coordinate 4,103 downwards.
TTTAATGATACCAAAAACGCCCCAGGGAACTGTATTCATGAAATGGGTACTGCCAGAATGGGTCGAGACCCCAAGACATCTGTCTTGAATAAGTGGAATCAGGTCCACGGAGCGAAGAATGTATTTGTCACAGACGGGTCAGCAATGACGTCTTCGGCTTGTCAAAATCCTTCACTGACCTATATGGCACTGACCGCTAGAGCAGCAGACTACGCTGTAGAGGCTCTGAAAAGAGGTGATTTGTAAAATGTTTAAATCAGAAAAAATGAAAAGGAGAGAAGCCATAAAGAGAACTATGTTAGTGAGCGGATATGCCTTGTCAGCGACCGCAGTAGTAGGTGTAATGAATGGTTGCCAGGCTGAAACTACACCTAACTGGAAACCCTCATTTCTGTCAGAAGAGCAGGGGCATACTTTAATAGAATTAACGGAGGCTATTATTCCAAAGACGGATACACCAGGGGCCAACGATGTCGGTGTTCATCAATTTATTGATCAACTGCTGAATGAGTGCCTGAGTGAAAAGGAGCAAGCTTTATTTACTACAGGTTTAGATCAACTACAATCTGATTGCAACACCAAATTCAAAAAGTCGTTTGCAAAAACATCAAATGATCAGAAGAAGGAGGTTTTAGACGAATATGACAAAGCGGCATATGCTGCCAATAATTCTCCAGGTGGAGATCGACCATTTTTCACTATGGCTAAGCAATTGACTTATTTAGGATATTTTACTTCTGAGTCTGTCGGGACGGAAGTTCTTCGTTATGACCCAATTCCTACAGCTTACAATGGATGTATCCCTTATGAAAAAGGAGAGAGGGTATGGTCTATTTGATACGAAAATATATTTTGATCAGTGCTTGTATTTGCTTATTAGGTATTTCTGCAAATAGTCAATTGGGGGAACTCTTCCTGTTTTGATTAGCTAAGATTTATGCTTAGTCCCCAACTTTTCATCTTGATCTTAGGCTATCTCTTTTTTTTTGTTCTGAAAATGTTCTGTAATAAAAAAAGAGCTACACAGAAAAGACTGCGTAACTCCTTGATTTTCAGTGTGGGCCCACGAGGACTTGAACCTCGGACCACCTGATTATGAGTCAGGTGCTCTAACCAACTGAGCTATAGGCCCTCCTCTTATCTTAGAGGAAAATCTAACTTTGGGAGTGCAAAAATATATATTTCTCCAAGAGTCGCTAATAGAATCGCAATTTCTTTCTCTTAAAGATGCTTCAGACTATTATATTGGATTTTACACTCCTATTCTTAATTACACGGAAGCCCCGCTTGAGCACTTTGTGTAGTCGTAATTATACTAGGAAGATCTGCTGCACAATCTTTAATATCATCAATGGCATCAATATAATCCTCATAGGCTTTGTCAAGAGTTTTGCACTGTTCGTCCATCTGTTCTGAGCTATTCCATGTTGAAATCGCAGCATTGAGAGCATTAGTGGCGGATGATATTGTAGCGTTTATTGCCGTAGTGTCAGCACAATCGATATCATCGCCTCCACATGAAGCAAGAAGGCAAACTGCAGCGACAAATAAGAATATTTTAATTTTCATGACCATTTATTTTAATTGTTAATTCTCACCCAAAGGGGTTACTATATATATCGGCTATATGACCGCTTTTGTTCATGACTTATTGTAATCGAAGGGAAAAATAACACTTAATGTTAGTTGGATACCAAAACGCCGAATTCAGGTTTGTGAACTCTTCGGCGCTTTAATTCATGTTGATAAATAGCCCGGCCTAAAGAAGAAAAGAAAGGCATTCCCACTTCCTTATATTCATATTTGCCATCATTGAATGTCTGATTCTCATTAGTAAGGATCGTCGCGGCGAGAAAGAATTCAACCTTGTTTTTGGTATCGATAATGAAGGAACAATCAGTAAGTGTCCCGTATGCCCAACCGACCTTATTGAAGATGCGAATGTGATCGGGAATAGGTTCGTGTGAATCACCATTGTAGAAGAACTTCACGTAACTATCATAGTAATCATGTTCTGGGCATTGATGATATGAGAAATCAAGGGGGGGCATTGGCATCGTCCTATAGAGAAACTCATATTGCTCCTCTGAGAGGTGAAACTGCTCTTCTGAATTGAAAAGGTTGGGAAAGATGACCCTTAGTAAGCTTGCTTCCAGATCCCTTAATGAAATGAAGTTTTTAGCACTCATGTCAAATGCTTCCTGCACAATTGTATCAAGATGATCATCATAATAGGCTACACCTTTCGAAGTCTCCTTAAGTTCTGGGAACTCATTATAGAGCGCATAATATTCGTCTTGAGAAAGAAATACATTGCCATCATCAGACAGTATTTTGACTGGATTGGTGTATTTATTCGCTTCCGTATCATATCCTCCTATTCCGACTCTGGTCCTGATTCGTGAATCTTTGAATACACCCTTTTTCTTCAGCTCTTCATTGATATAATCCTGGCCGAGGAATTCATATAATCGATTATATGCCTCATTATCGCTTACGCTAAATACTTGCTCTATAAAGTGGGCCACTTGTGGGTATCCACTTGGAGAACTGCTATCTACAAGCATAGAAACTTGTGGTGTCATACCTGCGCCATACTCTAATCTTGAATGTCTGTCAATAATATTATTCCCGGTTTCCTCTCGAATCTTATTCAGTCTTTGTAGTGCCAGAAAAGCAACAGGCATCTTGACTGTGCTCGCCGGATAGAAATATTTGTTTTGATCCTCTCTGAAGGAAAAGGATGTAAGTATGGGATTATTATTTGCGTCGCGATCTATTTGCGTATAGCGTATCTGAATTTCAAGTGCTTCTGCGTTTTGCAAAGTTTGTGTCAATGTAGAATCCCCACTAGCTAATATTTCTTTTAGCGGATCGGGATGCGACGGTGCTTTTTGCTGGCAAGAACTAAGGATGTGGACGAGTATAATAAGAGAGAAGAGATAGCCTAAGTGATTCATAAGTCTAAAAATGTGCTTACAGAAAGCGATTGAAGTATCTAATTGTCAAAGAGTTATTCACTTTCTTATCTGAACAATCCAAATACACTGCAGATCGCAGCGACGATCGAAAAAACCAACAATCGATACGCCCATATTTCAATACCAGGATGCTTGGAGGCAATCTCCGCTGTAATATAGCCACCAATTGTCTGCCCAAAAGCGATAGTAAGGCCAACCTTCCAGTCTATATAACCATGCCAATGAAATAAGAATACCGCCAATACAGAATACACAGCTATTACAACCGTCTTTAAAGCATTCGCTCTAATAAGATTGTACTTCAGGATAAGTACAGTTGTAACCAAAAACAAGACACCCATTCCCATCTGAATAAAACCTCCATAGAATCCAAGGGCAAAGAATAGCGGCCCTGTTATCCACAAACTCATATTAGGGTCTACACTATGCTCGATCAACCATCTCTTTGGCTTGATTAAGATTACCAAAAGCATCAAAACGAGTATGTATTTGAAAACATTTTTAAACTGTTCATTAGAGACAGAGACGGCAACCCAAATGCCTATAACCGCCCCCAATACGGCAAAAACAATGGGCCATTTGGTCGTCTTTATATCCACCTTCCCATTTCGTACAAATGAGATCGAAGCTGCCCAACACTGAGTCAGGACGCCAACACGATTGGTCCCGTTAGCTATGTTAGCTGGAAGCCCAAGAAGTTCTGTCATGATACTCAACGTTATAGCAGAACCATTTCCTGCCAGCGTATTGATCATTCCTGCTGCGAACCCTCCGACAACGGCTAATGTCCCAGTAAGTAAATCCACTAAGAAGGAATTTCTTGGCAGAGCTCGATGAGCACTCCATGTGTAGATTTGGGGTGCACAAAGCATATGAGCTTATTGTCTGCACCTTGTTTGGGTTCTTTATTGAGTAATCGGAATCCAGCTTCTTTTAGGCGAGCCATTTCTGCTCGGATATCTGCTACATCGAAAGCTACGTGATGCAGGCCTTCACCCCTTTTCTCAATGAATTTGGCAATAGCGCTATCTGGATGAGTCGCTTGCAAAAGTTCAAGTTTATTCGTCCCCACTCTAAAGAAAGATGTCAAGACATGTTCAGAAGTGACTTTTTCTTCTTTGT
>JBLIDB010000204.1:0-8926 GCA_047634015.1 Saprospiraceae bacterium | reverse complement strand
AATACTATAAAAAGCCACTATAACCATATCCTCAACTACTTCAATAATCGAAGTAGCAACGCATCTGCAGAATCCTTTAATGCTAAAGTGAAAGGCCTTAGAAGACAATTCAGAGGAGTTGTTAATGTAGAATTCTTCCTATATCGATTAGCCAAGATTTATGTGTAGCCCCCAACTTTTCATCTTGATCCAAAGGAAGCTAATAAAGATTTATCACGCTTCAATAAGAACCTACCTTTTGTGTTTGAGTTTCTCGATGAGCAGGATATCTTCTACTTCAATAGTTTAAACCCTTCGCTTAGGGATGCGCCTAAAATATAATGGTAATGTTAGGTTGAAGTTAAAGACTTCAAACAGCGAGATAGAGCCTTCACTTATATTCGTCTGGCTTAAGCAGGACCTAGGTCTTCTAATAATAGAACTTTCTTAGATAAGTGAATCTGCTTCGCTATCCACTCTTGCGAAAGCCATTAGATTTATTGTAGACGGGACGGACAGATAACATTTGCAAGCGATTCGTAAACAATCTTATGCATTACTCCACCATACCCAAGAAGCTACCGTACAAATGCTTACCTATTACTCCTTTTCCAGAAGGGATATTTTGTACATTCGTGCGCTTTGAATAATCTATCAAGACTACATGCTTACTGAAATCGAAGTTGCAAAGAAACTATTGCAAATCAACGCAATTCAGCTAAAGCCTGAAAGCCCTTTTACATGGGCTTCTGGCTTACAATCACCAATCTACTGTGATAATCGCAAAACACTATCATATTCGGGAATTAGGACAGCAATAAAGACCAGTCTTGCTGACAAGGCAAGTGAGCTCTGGGAATTCGATATGATTGCTGGAGTGGCCACAGCGGGTATTGCTCATGGTGCATTGATAGCAGAACACCTCGACTTACCTTTTATCTATGTTCGATCAAGTGCTAAAAAACACGGTGCTCGAAACCAGATCGAAGGCGATATGATGCAAGGTAAAAGATGCCTGGTAGTAGAGGATCTTATCTCCACAGGAGGCAGTAGTATTGAAGCGGTACAAGTCTTGAAGGCCGCCGGATTAGAAGTAGCAGGCGTAATAGCAATATTCACATATCAGTTAGAGAAAGCATCGGAAAATTTTGCAAGTGCTCAATGTCCATACGCTACGATCTCAAATTATGCTGCTTTATTAGAAGCAGGCCGAGAAATGGAGTATATTTCGGAATCGCAACTGGCTACTTTAAGAGAATGGCGAGAGGATCCAAAAGCCTGGAGCGACAATCAACTTTAATATAACAATTATCGATCTTTTATGAATATATGGACGGAGGATGCAAAGGCATTCATGTACAAATACCTAAATAGTAATGCACCAGTAAGCAATGAAGTTAGTGGGCAAAAAATATGGCTTGATTACATTACTCCATTTGTGGACGAGTGGAATCAGGACAACTATGGTACGGTCTACGGGACGATTAATCCTGGACAGAAATTCTCTGTGGTTATTGAAGCGCATGCCGATGAGATAAGCTGGTATGTCAATCATATCTCAGATGATGGATTTATCGGCGTCATCCGCAATGGAGGTTCCGATCACCTAATCGCTCCCAGTAAAAAGGTCCAAATTCATGGTTCTAAGGGAGATATTATCGGCGTTTTTGGATGGCCTGCTATTCATGTACGAAGAGGAAAGGACTCCAACCTTACTCCGAAAATTGAGAATATTTTTATCGATGTCGGAGCCAAGGATAAGGCAGAAGTACTTGAGATGGGTATCCATGTAGGAAATATTGTTACCTACGGTGATGAGTTACATAAACTAAATGATCGATATTACGTCGGTCGTGCACTTGATAATAGAATGGGAGGATTTGCTATTGCTCAAGTAGCCAGACTCATTAAGGAAGGAGAAATAGAACTGCCATATACCCTACATGTGGTAAATGCAGTCCAAGAGGAAGTAGGTCTTCGTGGAGCACAAATGATTGCTCATCGCCTGAATCCTGATGTTGCTATCGTCACGGATGTTACTCATGATACAAATACACCCATGATAAAGCCGCGTCAAGAAGGCGATCTTAAATCAGGCTTGGGTCCTGTTCTTACTTATGCCCCTGCAGTTCATAATACAGTCCTTAAGCATGTTATTACAGCTGCTGAGACCAATGAACTGCCATTTCAGAGATCAGCTTCTTCAAGAAGTACGGGAACAGATACAGATGCATTTGCCTATAGTAGAGATGGGATACCTTCATGTCTAATCTCACTGCCTTTACGCTATATGCATACGACCGTAGAGATGGCTCATGAAGATGATATTATGAATCTTATCAAATTGATGTATCACACTGTAGTTAGTTTATCACCAGATATAAAGCTGTCTTATCATTAACAAATGAAAGGACTATGGCGTACATATGTCCTGAGCAATGTTCATATTTCATTGTGTGCTGTTGTTTTTTGTTGGGCGGGATATGAGTTATTAGAAATAGCCATCAATCCATGTGTATTAGTCTTTCTATTTGCTGGTTCGTTGTGTACTTATACCGTACATCGTATAATTAGTGGAGGACAAGTTTCTGGTGCTCTTATAGGGCATGAGCGGTTTTCATTCGTTCGCAAAATTGGAAGATGGAAGATAGCCTATCTCTCCATTATAATTTTCGTCTCATTATTTTCATTTTCAATGTTATCGCAACAGTTGCGACTCTATCTGGCAGTACTTTCTGCATTGTGTATTGGCTATATCATTCCTATCCTTGGATCTAAAAAGCGACTTCGAGATATTAATATGCTTAAGATCTTCTTGGTAGCATTAGTGTGGGCTGGGATTTTTATGATTCCGCTTTCTGAGATGAAAGAAAGTTCTTGGAGTTCAAGCTTCCTATTTCTATTTATTGAAAAATTCATTTTCATATTTGCACTTACACTTCCTTTTGATCTTCGAGATCGAAAATTGGATCAAGCTTCTCAATTAAACACATTTGCAAGTTCGCTTTCTACAAAGAAAGTAAAGATTATAATTTCGATCTTACTCATAGCTTGTTTATCGCTATCCTTTTTGCTTTATTTTAGAGGAACGTATTCTTTCTATGTAATGCTATCCTTATGTGGATTTTACACTATTCAGGCTTTCTTAAGTCTGCGCATTACTTCTAAAACGACTGAAATTTATTATCTGGGGCTACTTGATGGATTAATCATGCTTCAGGCAATCTTAATTATATTCGCTTAGCCTCAAGATCAAAAGATAGCTTCTTTTATAACTCTTCCTTTAACTTATTCTACTGTAACAGATTTTGCAAGATTTCTTGGTTGATCTATATTACACCCCTTTATCTTAGTCACATAATAGGACAGTAATTGCAGTGGAATACTTTGGATAATTGGATTCAGGAACGCTGGTGCATCCGGGATGTTAATCGTATGATCCGCTAAGTCTTCGGGGACTTCTGTATTCATATTTTTGACTATAATAACCGTAGCATTCCGAGCCTTTACTTCTTGAATGTTACTTATTATTTTGGCGGTAGAACTATCATTATTGATTATTGCTATTACCGGAAGTCCACGTTCTACCAGCGCTATTGGCCCGTGCTTCATTTCATCCGAAGGGTAACCTTCAGCATGAATATATGATATCTCTTTGAGCTTGAGGGCCCCTTCAATAGCCATGGGATATGAGATACCTCTACCTAAAAACAAAGCACTACTGCTTTTAGCAATACCGTAAGCAATATCTTTTATAATCTCTTCTGTTGTGGCAAGTATCTCTGATACATAAGTAGGAAGCTTGATAAGCTCCGTCATCATTTTTCTAAGTTCAGATTCACATAGTGACGCACGTTCTTTTGCAATAACCATTGTAAGTAGTAGGATTACTGAAAGTTGTAATGTGAATACCTTTGTGGAAGCAACTCCTATCTCCATCCCCGCATCAAGATATATTACTTTATCAACCATCCTTGCGATAGATGAATTGACACCATTCACCACCGCCATGGTTCGGGTCCCTTGAGATTTGGCTATCTCTAAAGCACTTAATGTATCTGCTGTATCTCCACTTTGTGAAATACCAATAACTAAATCTCTTTGACCAATATTATGACTCTTATAACTAAATTCAGAAGCATATTCTACTTCCACGTTCATTCGCGCATATTTCTCGATAAGGTATTCGGCCACTAATCCACTATGCCAAGAAGTACCACAAGCGGTTATTATTATTCTATCTATATTTTTTAACAGAGGCCTAATTTCTTCTAATTTCGGTATCATAGAAATAGGATCAATATGTTTCGACAATATTCGTGTAACACTTAGGTTTTGTTCGAAGATTTCCTTGAGTGTAAAAGATTCAAAATCCCCTTTACTAACCGAGTATTAGAGGTAATCAAAGTCCATTACTTCTTGATCAAATATTTGGTCTTCTAATGTGTAAAAACGAGCGACTTTATCTTGACTTAATTGAGCTATAATATCTTCTTCTAAGTAGATGATCTCTTTTGTAGTATCAGAGAATGTCATACTATCAGAGGAGATTAAAAAATCTGAATCTCCAACTCCGATAACTAAAGGACTTTGTCTTCTTGCAGCTAATAATTCATTAGGGCTTGAAGTGTCATGGAGTACTACCGCAAAACTTCCTTGTACATCCTGTAGCGCTCTACCTAATGCCTCTCTATTGCATAATTGATATCTTACTTGATACTTTTCTACTAACTGCACCAATACTTCTGAATCAGTCTCAGAGTGAAAACTATAACCATGACTTGCTAACATTTCCTTTAGTTGTCGCTAGTTCTCAATAATACCGTTATGAACCAACGTTGAGTCTGCTCTGAAAACCCCCTATTTCCATCTTTTATAATATTATAAATATTGGAATTGGAATATTTGGATGATATTCAATTTTGGTGCTGAGGGCCTTGATGGGTGCACACATTACCGATAAGGGATAAAACAAGTCATTTAGACTTATTTTTTTTATTCGAATCATATTGACCCATAGTGCTCTGGAGATGACATACCATAGGCATTTGGTCTGTCCGCGATACACCATCTTGTTATTCTTTTTTAAGCGATGAAAGGTTTGGTTTATGGTAGATTCTACGGTCACCCTCAGATTATAACTTTCTTGATTGCTATTGGATTCTATTTCTTGACGGTTTATATAATTTTCTATTTGCTCCAGTCTCATATATCTTTTGCTCCCACTGGGGTTGTGGATGATATACTTTTTTTTTCTTTTCTGAATAGTTCAATGCGCATTGGGTGGCTGTTGATATATGAGTTATCGTATAATCTCCGTCTTCTGTTTTTTCTATTTCAAAGACTCGTTTTGCTCCCTTCGTTTTGGCAATACGCAATATGCACCTTTCTTCTTTGAGCATTTCTTTTCTATTCTCTATACTGTCATATCCGCCGTCTGCTATTGCCTCTTCTATCTGTGGATCCTGTGTTTGATGGGCTTCTTGTAATATGGATTCGCTGCTATCTATTGATGCTTCTAAAAATGCATCTTCACAGATATTGGCGGGCACTACCTCTACATCTAATATCAGGTTTATATCATCTTCAGCCTCACAAGTTTCTGTGATATTAGCATGGAAGCCTGCTACTGTCTGCTTGCTTTGACCATGCCCTTTTGTTCTATAGGCAGCATCTCCATCATGGATAGATTGTATGGAGGAAGAAGGGATCTCATGAGGGGCTTTCAATTGTGGATCCTGATCTTCTCCTTCTTCTTCTTTGCTGTCTCCTTCTTTATAATGCTCTTTATATATACGTGCTAATAGTTCATACGATCGGTCTTGGATTCCCTCCGTATGCTGTAGTAAATTCTTTAGCAATACGCCTAATTGTAATAAAGTTTCTTGCTTCTTTTTTCCATTTATAGCATATAGGATATTGGAGGTTGTTTTGTGGTGTAACGATTCTAATAATCCTTCCAATGAAGAGGTAGGTTGAAATTTTTGTATAGCATATTGTATGCATATTGACAAACTTCCTCGCGGCCTCTATTAGCAAATGAAGTCTATTTCTTGTGGCTATATTACTGTTTATAAGTTTTGAATCCATTCGGATTTTCTTGCCAGAAATTTCCAAATCTCTAACCTGTGAGGATGTAATAGTTGCAAATGTCGCTTTGAGTAAGTCCTCTTGTTGTTCCTCATGGTGCTCCCCTAATAATCTGCGAAATTCATAGTACGTGGACTCTGTAGGGATACTGTCATCAAAATTAGAATTACCTAAGGCCAAAAGTACTTTTATATCAAACCTACATCGCTCAAATAATTGCTCGTCACTCCAGCCATGGCCTTCTTTTAGTATCATCATCGAGATCAACTGCCGAACCGATGCATTAGGGCGGCCATTGCTACTATAATAGAGTACGGCATATGGAGCTTCGTCTATACGTTGATAGACTTCTTTATAAAATACATTATGCCAAGAACTTGGATCTTCTAAAAGCTTTTGCTTGCGACTCCCCAGTTGGCCAAGTATCCCACTGAATAGATCTCCTTGCGAAATTGCACTTTTTCTAAACATCCTTAAATCTAGTACTTATATACCAAGTATTTATATGTTTGGACGATTAGTTGACTTTCTGGAGTGGACTCAAGTTTCATTTCAGCATATTCGAGAGACTTTGCCAAAAGACGCTAAAGACAAATTTGAAGATTTCGAGACATTATACAGTTTTATTGCAAATAGGTTTATTACAGAAAATAAGCCCTACCCATTAACATCGATGATTAGTGACGAACTACTCTATGGTGAATTATGGAGATATTTCATTATTTATCCAAGTGTATTGGCGCAAAATAAATTGTGTAATATGGCATTTTCTCCAAATTCAGTAAACGAAAATCTAATGTTGGAAAAAGTTATAAAATTCAAAATCGTAGATAAAAGAGATGAATAATTGAAGTTCCAATTGGGCAAAGTCGGACATTATGAAAGCACAAAGTTGATTTGGAAAAATAGAACTGAATCCGAAAATAAACTTTTTGAAAACGAAAAAAACCAGTAGTTAACACCGTATAAAATTTATGCTATCTTTAAAGAAAAATTATAAAACCAAAACAACCAATTAACATTTGTACTAGGCTGAAAATCCTTTGGGTTTTAAGCCGCACAAATCTTATACAATACCGTTGGCAATAATCAAATATACTATGGATAGAATTAATGTATTAGAAGATTCAAATAGCAGACTGAAATTATTTACCAAAGATTTATTAGCTGAAACAAATGATTATGAACTTCAAGAAATCGTTAAAAATGCTTCTAAAGAACTTAATAGCCCAATCGCTCTTGTAAGTTTAGTACTAGATCAAGTCCAGTTCTTTAAAGCACACATAGGACTGCCTCCAGTTTTGGCGGAAGCGAGGGGTACTCACCGAGATGTTTCCTTTTGTCAATTTGTAGTTAAAGATGGAAAGTCTTTTGAAGTTAATGATGCATCAAATGATCCACGCATCCCTCAGCATGTTGTTAAGGAGTTTAATATTCAATCTTACCTCGGTCTTCCAATAAAAGTAGATGAAATGGTAATGGGTTCTCTTTGTGTTCTTGACACGAAAAAAAGGGAGTTTTCAGAAGAGGAACACAATTCGTTAAAAAAGCTGGCATATTTGGTCAATATTCGACTAAAATATATTACAAAAGAGAGAAGAAAAACAAGACTAGACTTAACCGAATCCACTTTAATCCCAGCAATTACAGAGTTATCTCATTCTTTAAAGTCGATAGAAAACTTTATTCAACTAGGGTATTCTTCAGGGAAATCTATGCAAACATTTATTAATCATTCAAATCATATATTTTCAGATGAATCAAACTTTTCGGACGCTATAAGATTATCCCACGAAGCAGCTTCAAAAGCTTATAAACAAAATGAAGATTTCCTGCTCGAAATGGAATTTGCTCTTAATGATAGCATGGACTGTATAAAAGCGCTAGAATCTTTGGTGATTAATGTAGAATCAACTCCCATATCTAAAATTATCACTTCAGCTCAAGATCTTTCAAGGAATTCAACAAAACTAATTGGAGGATTCCCTTTACCCGATTTCAAATCGGATCCAATAATTTACGCAAAGGAAAATTTAGCATTAGCGATTATAACGAACTGCTTACTATTATTGTCTTCAGAAATTGGAATAGAAAGTTCTAACAATGGAATTGAACTCAACATTAATGAAAAATTAACTTCGATTGAACTAGTTTTTACAGCGCCTGATATTAATGAAGCCTCCATGCTTACTGTATTTAATAGTTTAAATAAATTAATGGCAAGTGAAATGCCCTCTCTTAAACTTCGCTCTACTGGCATAGAACTCATTTTGGAGTTCAGAATAATAAATAAAACTATTGCCAATCGAGTAGAGTGAAGTAGTCAGAATTGACTACCTCAGCCCTCTCACACCACCGTACATACGGACCCGTATACCTTTAGATTTGTTTATGATTATTTATAATCATATTACTATTATCACTATATATATATATATATATATATTCTTTTTGCTTCTTTTTCTTTTGTTAAACTAAGAGTCCACTCCGGAAAGTGAGGATCATCAGGAAATGGAAGATTTTGGATGAGATTTTTATTTTTCGAACCTCGGTGATGCCTGAGCATCAGGGAGTTGAGAAAAATGGAAATATAGCCAAAAGGGACGTTTCCCGGTATTATGACTTTCTGGAGTGGACTCAACTAACATCTTTATGTTGATAAAGTCGTGGAGGTGAACTATCTCGTATACTAAGTTTATAACTTATCCGCCGAATCAGTCCTTCACAACTATTTTAGATTATGCACCATGTAGAAATTTAGGCGATAGGGCCTATTAAAGGTAATAGTGTTAATCTTCTAAATTTTAAACTTCAATTATGAGTAAATTTTTGTTTTTTATTGGCTCTGATATTTATT
>JBLIDB010000203.1:0-9017 GCA_047634015.1 Saprospiraceae bacterium | reverse complement strand
GGCCGCTTCCGGTACCGGTGCTTGGTCGGTTGAATTAGGTCTTGCTGCAGGTGCTAAGGTCACCGGTATGGTGTCTTCTAAAGAGCGTTGTGAATACTTACGTAAGCAAGGTTCTGCTGGTATTAATCGTAAAGACCCTTCCACCAAAGATTGCTTTAGCAAAGTACCGGCGGACCCTTCTCTTTGGAAATTGTGGGTTAAGCAAGGTGAAGGGTTTGTTAAAGCCGTACGTGAAGCTAATAATGGTGAACTGTGTACGCATGGTTTATCGCACGCGGGTGAAACAGCCTTCCCACGTAGCTTCCAATCGCTGGGTGAAATGGGCGTTATGACTTATTTTGGTGCAAGCTCCGGTTACCACATGACATTCATCGGCAAGCCAGGCCGCAGTTCGGCAACTGACATGTTGCGCAAAGCGAAAGCACTCCCTGGCCAAGCAGCTGTTATCTTCTACGGCAGTCGCACCCAACAACGTGATAACGAGGCACTGGCAGCGATAGAAGCAGGCCGCGCCTCCTCACTCCGAATCGTTGTAGTAACCGACACCGATGCTGAGCGTGACTTTGTTATGTCACTTGGCTTTGGTGATGCCGTAATAGGCATTGTGAGTTTATCGGAAATCAAACGTCGTGTACCACACTTTGACTGGCCAGAAACCATGGGTGATTTACCTAACCCAGAGTCTGAAGAGTTTAAAGAATGTGTACGTCTAATGAAAGAAAACACACTTAAGCCCATCGGCAAAGCGGTTGGTAAATTGTTGCGCTCAGAAGACAACCCACGTGGCCAGCCAGACATCATCATCGAGCGTGCGCACACGGATTCATTGTTTGCATCAACTATGATGGTTAAACCACATACCGGTATTGTTATCTACATCGGCGAAATGTGCGGCCGCCGATACAGCTTCTACGCACCACAAGTTTGGATGCTTCAGCGCTCTGTATTAATGCCAACCGCTTCTATCGTAGGTACCCACTTGTGCAACGCTGCTGAGATCTTAGGCCTCAACCAAATGATCGACGCCGGTGCCGTACAAGTGCCAGAACCCTACCTAGGTCAATGGGGCGAGATGGAAAACCTACACCAAGCCATGTGGGAAAACCGCTTGCCAGAAGTAACTAATGGGGCTGTTAAAACGGTTATCAACCACGCGCTACCCATCCACGGCCTAAAAGACATGGATGAATTATTAGCTGCATGGGCGGAACAGGATCAGTCGTAGACTGCTCAGCTATAAGCTATAATCCAGATTGGATAGAATGGGAATAGGTACTGGATTTCCTTATGGGGTATTTTACTTAATGGAAGATATCTCCATTTGTAGAAAAATTATAAATAGCTCTGGTCGCAGAATATTTACTTAATTATCAATATCTGGCATATTCAATATTGACAGTATTTCCGGTTTCAATCTATGATTAAATAGCCCTGCGCCTCAATGGCCTCGTAAGACAAGTAGGACCTCCACCTCCCATTACACTCATATGCTTCCCATTATATGCCATCACCTCGCATCCAGCAGTTTCCAATCTCGATTGTGTGATAGGGTTGCCATCAACTAAGAGGCACTTCCGTGGTGCGATTGCTAATACATTACATCCCATAGATTCGTATTCTTCATCTGGCACTTCGACTAAGTCAAAGCCTCTTTCTAATAATAAGTTTCGCAGATAGATAGGCATAAATGGAGAATAGACTACAGCCAGATCCTTGTCAACGGGACTTAATACGGACATAAGATGAAATACATCTGATGGACCCTTGTGATGAGGCATTTGGAAGTCTATAACTGTAATTCCAAATGGAGATAATAAAGATCTTAACTGACGGATCCCTTCAAGGTTAGTCCGATAAGTATGTCCAACAAAGAGCGTCAACTCATCTATCCATGCGACGTCTCCTCCTTCTACCGTTCCAGGAGCAACTATTTCTCCCAGTATCTTAATGTCCAAACTATTATAAATACTGCGATGCATAAATGGCTCGCCAGTTCTAGCTCCTTTGCCCATATTACATAGGATCATACCATGGTCTGTGGCTATCGAAGCATCCCTGCAATACATGGCATCCATTCCTGTCTGACCAGTAGCCTCTAATTCTAAGACTTCACAGTTGGCTTCAGTAATAAGTTTTCGAAAATCGGAATACTCCATAACTCCCTTATCAAAGTCAGGAGCTTCAAGATAATTCAACGACTTCCAATGTTGGTCTATATAATCCTGACTTCGAAATGCCGCTATCAAGGGATGTAAGAATACTTTCTCTAATTGACCATATTCTGACTGGCAGGTTTTATTGAGATTTGTTGTTGCCATTTTTATCATTTTTCAATTTGATTAATACATAGAATGGAATTCCAATCATTAGCATTATAAATCCATAAAATACTACTTCTTGGCCCGATCCAATTACAGCAAATAAGGAAAAACAAAATGCGCCTAAACCTAACCATATGCTCCAATTCCGATAAAGTTTCACTCCCTTTTTATTGGCCATAATCATATAGGTTGCAGAAGAGAATAGATAAGGCACAAGAACGGTAAGGGTAGAAAGTAAAATCATAAATTCAAAAGCCTTATTAAGTCCTTTTGTATAATTGGTAATCAACAATAGTGTCACTAAAACACTTGAGAGAATAATCCCTGCAACTGGTGTTGCACTTTCATTCGTTTTGGCAAAAAAGCTTGGGAATACATTATCTCTCGCAGCTGCCATTGGGATCTGACCTTGCATCATAATCCATCCATTCAGGGCTCCAAAAGTCGAAATCACTGCTCCTAGCGCTACGAAATATCTTGCACCCGCCCCCCATATAAGATTGGCAGCATCTGCGAAAGGCGCACTTGAAGCTTGTAATTCTTCTGGAGACAATACACCCATAATACTAATGGAGCCTAACATATATATTAAAATGGCCAATATCGTCCCAATCCATGTGGCCCTTGGTATCGTCACTTTTGCATCATTGACCTGCTCTGCGGGAATAGTTGCACACTCCACTCCTAAATATGCAAATAGGGTCAAGGTAGTAGTCTGAAGAATTGCATCCCAACTACTTGAAGCGCTGATGTTAAATGGAATGAAATGTTCAGCATGAAAGAAGAAAAGACCGACTATTGTAATCAAAAGTAAAGGAATGATCTTAAGGATGGTAGTCACCAATTGCAAGTATCCAGCACTCTTAATCCCTCTATTATTGACCCAAGTTAAAAGCCATATAACACCTACACCTATTGTTATAGATAGCAAGGGGGTTTCTTCCAATATCGGAAAGAAAACTGCCAAATACCCCAACATAGCAACTGTAATAGCCGCATTCGTACAGAGAATAGATATCCAATATCCCCAAGCAACCAAAAACGCCGAGAAATCCCCAAAACCTACTCTGGTATAGACATATGGCCCACCACTATAGGGTATCATCCGACTCAATGAGGCAAATACCTTTGCTAAGAGCAATGCCCCGAGTGATGATATGATCCATCCGATTATACTAATTCCTCCATAAGCTCCCAATGCTGCTGGCAATAAAAAAATGCCAGATCCTACCATATTACCGAGAACTAATGAAGTAGAAGTCCACTGTCCTACTTTGTTTTTTGTTTCTTGTACTGTCGATTGTGACATTAGAGTAAGGTAATTTAAATTTTGAGATTTTAGTGGGATGAACAGAAACTTCTATATTGATCCAGATATCCATCAAGCAGAAACACTGCCCGCTTCATTCTATCAAGATGAAGCATTATTTGAATCTCTTAAAGAGAAAGTATTTGCTAATTCTTGGCAGTGGATAGGTGACCAATCATTGGTACCGTTCAACAGCAGTATTTATCCATTCTACTTTTTGGAGCATTACATAGATGAACCATTGATTCTGGTTCGAGACGCGAATGATGACATTTTATGCATGAGTAATGTCTGTACTCATAGAGGAAATATAATCATCCATAATCCTGGGAATTATAAGAACATTCAATGCTTATACCATGGTCGCCGATTTGGGATGGATGGTAGTTTTCAATTTATGCCAGAATTCAAAGAAGCTCTGGACTTTCCGCGATCCTGTGATCATCTAAAGCAATTCTCTACTCGGAGGTGGTCACAATTTCTATTTACATCGTTGAAACCTGCTTTTGATTTTCAATCAGTCATCGATAAACTTGAAGAGCGATTATACTTTCTTCCTATCGATGAGTTCAAATTGAGTAAAGAGCGATCAAAGGATTATCTTGTCAATGCTCATTGGGCCTTGTATTGTGATAATTTCTTAGAAGGTTTTCATATTCCATTTGTACATAAAGATCTCAATCAAGCCCTTGATTATGGACTATATACTACTGAGATTTACGAGTACTGTAACCTTCAGATAGGTTATACAGAAGATGCCACAGATGTATTCGATTTACCAGAAGGGCATCCGGATTATGGCAAGAATGTGGCTGCTTATTACTACTGGATCTATCCAAACCTCATGCTCAACTTCTACCCTTGGGGACTTTCAATAAATGTAGTGAAACCGTTGGCACGAAATAGAACACGCGTCTCCTTCATCTCTTATGTCAGGGATGAAAGCAAGATTGATACCGGTGCAGGTGCCATATTGGATAAAGTAGAAAGAGAAGATGAGTTTGTGGTAGAAGGTGTACATCGCGGATTACAATCCAAATTCTACGATCGAGGGCGCTTTTCTCCTACTCGAGAGAAAGGGGTGCACCAGTTTCAGCGTCTGTTGTCTGAGGCTATAAGTCAAAAAGAACTTATTCGAGAATAATCGCTTGTAATACCGCCGCACTATCTACTGTCATTCCTGAATTTAGATATATGCCATTAGGAGCCTCTAATTCGACAACTTGGGACAGTGGAACTTGGCCATTAATTGTAATCTGATCAGTTGCTATATAACTTCCTCCGACCAACTGACCTATAAGCATCATATTTGCTTGAGTCTGGTTGTTTACTAATGAAGCTGTTGCTCCCCAAGTATTCCAATTGGTCGCGTTTGTCTTCTGGCCGCTTGTAAAGTCCGAATCGCTGGTAAGAGACAAAGTACTTTTATAGTTAGTTGGAATACTTAAACTACTATTCGCATCATTCCAAAATGACTTTATGACAGCTGCTGCAGCATTGAGTTGATTCGCTGTTCCATATTGAAGGTAGTCTTTCATCTCTGCCGTATCAAGACTACCAACTGAAGATTGTAAAACGATTTCTCCAGACATCGTATCTAATAATGGCCATCTTAGAATTAGAAACTCTGACGTATCCAAATTCGCATCACCATGAATTATGGGTGCATCAATACTATTGATTGTATTACAAGTTGTTCCTTCACAAAGAGACCAAGATGATAGATCGAATGATTCATCAGTCCCATTATAGATCTCGATCCAGTCATCATGGAGGTTTACTTCGTTCAGGAAAGGAGATTTAAGGACAAGTGCTCCGGGCAGTGAGTAAGTAATCGTAAGCTTGGGTTTCGGAAAAAAGATACTTGTATTATCTTTTCCAACAAACTTCTTTGCACTCTTAGCTGTACTCTCATCCCCAATAAGAATCCAACCGAAATTAGATATAGTACCATCAACCCATTCTTGAACATCTGTCACTAATCCAGCTGAATTCCAAATCGCATGAGGTATTTGAGGGCTATTGACAAATTGAACCTGGGATATCGCAGATGCCCTACTTTGGAAATCCCCACCTTGTTGACTCCAAGTATCTGGAGTGTTATAAAACCTATGACTCCATGTGGCGTCATTCGTTTCCGCATCCTCGCCTTCTCCTCTGCTTACATCAATACCTGAATTCCCTTCTCCCCAATTTGCAAATACTCTATGTAAGTTCATACTATGAGTATTATTATTTGGAGCAAGAAATATCGCAAGATCTAAACTCACTTCAGATATAACTGCATTACTCGGAATAGATGAAAAATCGAACTTTAATAATGCACGACGAGAGTTCCCATTATTTAAAGAGCCTGTTTTACCCGCAAATATATACCCAGACATTCCCATACTTTCATTTCCGTCCTCTTCAAACATGGTGTTATCATGAGTTGGAATAAGACTGACAGTTGTCTGGGATAGTCCCTTATGCACATAACACAGTAAAACAACTAATGAAAGGAAATCTAAATAAGCTCGCATTACTGATTTATTTATTCCGTACTTCTTGATATTGGCAATATTGCCGTCTCATCTTCTAGCTTTACCCTGATACTGTATGAGTTTCCTTCCAATAAAGAATTAGGGATATACTTCCTGTATGTTCCATAATTTTCATGATATCGATCTACAATCGTTGTAATTACCTTACCATCTTTAGATATCAATTCCATCCTCACAGAAGATGGTTCTTCTAATCGATAGATAACTTCCTTATAAGCTTTCGTAAGATTCTCGTTGCTGGTATTTTCATCTCGCAACGATAGTATTGAAGGTCGCTCCTTCTTATTTTCTCGTTTGGCCTTTCTGGCCTTCAGAGCTCGTAACATTTCATCACTTACGATGTTCTGAATACAATCTTCGATATCTGCAACAAGCATAGCACCTCCTCCAACTGTAAATCCTGACATGATGACTATAGACTCTCCTGCTACAAAGCTAATCACTCTTCCTCCTGCTAATGTATTGGCAGATTGTACTGTTGATGTGGCACTATAATTATCTTCTGGAAGTGATGTAGATCCAAGAGCAAGTACATCTTGCTCACAATCGTTGATCGAAATTTCCTGCCCGGCACAATTACAATTGGCATCCATCTTGTCATCCATGGTAAACGGGTCACCATCATCGCACGGCGTACCTACTGGACCGCACTCTGTAGCATTGAACAACACCTTGCTAAATCCAGAACAATCAGTCGCTCCATGATTCATAAGCCCAGTGATTAACACATAGCGGACAGCTAGCTCATTAAAATTAGGCCCTGTGATCCCAGCATAGTCAATCGTTCCAGGAGCCGCAGGCCAGTTATAGTCGCCCAAAGCTGCCCAAGTGTTCCCATCTATAGAATAGTCAACTGCGACTTGACTAAAACCTCGATTCGTTAATCCTGGAGCATTATAGTTCCAGATTTTTGAATTTTTAAATTTATAAGTCTTCCCAAAATCATATAGAATCCAATGTCCCGATCCACGAGAAGTATTTGGATTAGCAACTGACGCACAGGACATCCAAGAAGTCTCCGGACGTATATCTAAATTATCCGTTGCCGCACATTCTGCAGCAGCGTTAAAATTCCCACCAGGCTCCTCACAATCTCCTGGCATACAAGGGTCACCTACACATTCGCAGTAAGTATTGAACATGTCATTATCAGTAAATGGATCTCCATCATCACATGGAGTCCCCTGAGGCACACAAGGCATATCGCAACCGTAGTCGTATAAATAGAATAAAGGCACTTTCTTCCAGTAAGACGTTTGATTAAATGGAGTCTTCCAATACACGTGGAAATGATCTCTCCAACTATTTTCCTTATGGCGGAATTCAAAATAATAATATTGCCCAGCGTTTAACTGAATATTAGAAAGCGTTTGCAATTCATATTTATCATGTTCTGAAACATCCGTAGAACCTGTTATATATACTGAATTTGCTTCCTTATTACTTTCTGTATCGTCACTACTTAGAAAGAATTGAGTATGATTATCTCCGGTAACATTGAAATCATAGGAGCCTGTAACAGGAGCAACTAAATATCCCTGAACATAGGATCCATATTCATCTCGAGTATAAAGCTCTAATGGTCCAAAAGCACCAGTCAACAATTCACGTCGAGAAGGTAATAAAGGCCAATTAGGACTCTCAAAAAGAGCATTCAAATTACTACCAGGAATGGAATCGTAATAATATGCATCTAACTTCATTCGATCCCCTATGCAAGAATTTGGTTTAGATAGTTCGCCAACACAATTGCAAAATCCATCTTCTTGATCATTTATGGATTGCGCATTGCCATCATCACAACTTGTCCCCCTCTCCGGGCATGTCGAACCACATCCGAAATCAAACAGATGACTAAAGTCGACAATTACCCATGCCGAACCTGCGACCCAAGAACGTTGCCAATACACTTGCGCATGATCACCACCACTGCCTTCTAAATTATATAATTCAAAATAATAGTAATTCCCAGCTGTCATACTAATTTCAGTTGAGGTCTGACTTGAATCTTTATCATGTTCGTCATCTCCAGAGTAGGTAAGCACTTCACAAGTCAGAGAAAGATTTTCTTTCGTCTCATCGGTACTTATGTAGAACCTCGTCTGATCATCTCCAGTTACATTAAATGTCACAGTCCCAGAAGTTGGAACTTTTATATAACCTCGCATCATCGAAGCAAAGTAATTCGCATAATTATTAGGTGTATTTAAAGAACCTAACTTCTTCGTTACATCTGGATGGTCTGGGAAATTCTCAAGGGAATATAAAGTTTCAAAATTCCTGGAAGGAAGATCATTCCAGATGGACCAGGTTACAGAGCCCTCTTCTCCAATGCAACCTTGTGCAAAGAGTGCATCAATTCCACAACTCAATAGAATTGCGAAACTTAGTATTATAACCTTCAATTTTATAATATACTTTCTCATGGATTCTAATTAATAACTTAAGCAATCTAATGGATGATTATTCGTACAGATTTCTGTACCTACAAAATCCATAAATCCTACTGGGTAGTTGTTCTGCGAATAAGAATAGAAATTTCCAAGATTAGGAAGTACATAACAAAGGTCTACTGGGCTTATACCATACCATAATGCTAACTCGGCATACATTTCGTCCGTAGAGATCGCAGGAATGAAATTCCCTCTAAATGAGACATTCATAGGATTCTCATAAATATTCATATTGGGATAAGCGCCATAAATTGTCCCTCCTTTTACGGCGCCTCCCATTACCATTTGGTTGCCACCCCACGCATGATCTGATCCTTGGCCATTAGAAGTAATCGTTCTTGCAAAATCAGAAATTGTAAATGTCGTCACATTATCTTGGAAACCCAATTCC
>JBLIDB010000202.1:0-9047 GCA_047634015.1 Saprospiraceae bacterium | reverse complement strand
CATTCTACAAGCAACAAGACCAAATATCTGAATATAGAGCACTTGGAAAAGGAAAAGAAATAGACAAATAAATATGCCATAATGTGAATTGTTGGACAAAAAAGGAATATCAATATTGTGAGGAAGGCTTAGATCTGAAAGGAGAAAAACGCTTCTATATGAGGCTGAAAGAATCCCACTCTAGAATTAACAATGACGAGAGTATAGATACTACTAAGTTTGTATTTATGACAAGTATACCGACCACGAGGACAAGTGTTGAAGAGCTCATAACTGCAGATAGACTAAGGTGGAAAATATAAAATGAAGGATTTAAGTATGCCTTGCACCATAAAATGAATCGTAAAAGTATTCGAGCCATTAAAAACTAATACATCTGCCTCCAATTAGCACATCTTATTGATCAGTTACACAATAAATCAATACAAATCCGAAAAGACATCAATATCAGTATTCGCAAATTATGGGAATACTTTTGTTCGGCATTGTCAATGCTTGATTCCTTACCCATAGCGCCACAAAAATCCAAATACAATTACCCATACTGACCTCCTGATAATAATTATAGAACCTAAGGCAATAACGTCTATGATTCTTTAATACCGATAATTAATTAATGTAGAAAATATCTCCTCAATGAATACTTAACCAAGTATGGAAGAGGATTCCTTTGCCGCTGACGAAATACACTATTTATATATTAAGATAGCTTTACTCACGCTGAATTGCTGCTTTTCCTTACAGAAAAGGGTTCTTATGACCTTGCTTTCCCGAATTCCTTTTTGTATAGGGTATAATATAATATCAAAACAAAATCAAAATGAAAAAAGCACTATTATTATTTATCTCGATCTTTCTAATTAACGTAGTCTTCGCACAAGAAACTGAAACCAGAAGTCTTGGTAGTTTCGATGGTATTAGCGTTGCTACAGGTATTTGATGCAACGATAATATCCGATAGCAAGAACGAAATTAAAATTTCAGCCAAAGGAATCGAAATCGAAAATGTGAAAAGTGAGATTGAAAATGGCCAATTAGTAGTTAGAATCAAAAAGAAGTGGAACGATTGGAGTTCAAAGAGAACTGATGTGACTGCAATTATTACATATGCTCAAGAGCTCGATGAAGTTTCGTCCAGCTCAGGTGCAAGTGTCCATTCCGAAAATAGCATTGTTTCTGACAATCTTGAACTCGATGCTTCAAGCGGCGCGTCTCTTGACGTATCCTTACAATGTCGAGAAGTAAGTGTAGATGTTAGTTCTGGTGCCAGAGTGGAAACAAGCGGATCTACTACTGACTTGATAGTAGATATGAGCAGTGGATCGACATACAAAGGATACGATCTCTCGTCAAAAAATGCTAGTATCGAAGGTAGTTCGGGAGCAAGCGCACAAATTCATGTAAGTAATTCATTAGAAGCAGATGTTAGTTCTGGTGCTAGTGTTAAGTACAAAGGAAATCCTTCAAACAAAGATGTTGATAAGAGTTCTGGAAGAAGTGTGAGATCAAGTGGAGGTAGATAGCCTCAACTCAATTACGATCTATAACTTCTAAAGTTACATGTTCAACTAAAGAGTTATTACGACTTTTCATAAGGCCCTTGGGATGCACAAAAATGCCATTCCAAGGGCTTTTACAATAATTATAGATTCTACCGCCGTCGATCAACAATTGACCGCCTTTATGGACAGTGATTCTTGTGTCCCTTGCCATACTAAGCCATGAAGAGACGATTAGAACTCCTCCTCGTTCGATCACAATATCGCGAGCATTCAATACAGGATTGGCCCAATGTTGTACATCTGCAATTCTTGTATCCCCTTCTATTTTCTCACACCAATTAACTTCCAGCAACCGATGTTGTTTAGTTCCTTCTGACGCCAGAGCAGTATGCATCTTTATAATCTGGCAAGGAGTTATGGCTACTTGATGGGGGTTATAATCCATGAAATTGTTGGATTCTATTTGATTACAAGGCGCTTCGCCCGTATTACTCCAGCAATTAGCATGACGTGGTGTATCCTCGCACCCATCATTATTATTCCATGAATGCCTTAGACTCAAGGCATGTCCTAACTCGTGTAGGAGAAGACCACCATAATTCCATGCTGGTTGACCTGAATCCATAACTCCTGCAAGTTTTATAGAGCTTCCCAAAGCGATTCCCGACTTGTCATATCTTTGTATTCCAGATTTAATTTCCTCTGGATCAAAGGGCATCACGAATATGTTTAGATACTTCCCGCTATCATCGATATATTTATTTATAATATCGCGATTATACTGATTCGAATTTTTTCCCTTCTTTCGAAAGAACGGTTCTTCATCATAATGGATAAAGACATTTTTACTTTCTAATTTCAATGTGACGTGAGCATCCAGAACAGGGGTGTCATTTTCTAAAGGAAGGTTCATTTTAGCATTACTCCTTAGTCTTTTGTTGACATCAGACACTAAAATATTGGCAACATCGATCGCATGTTCGCGATCGAATTTAAGTAGCGTATCCGAAGAATTTATAAATTTAAAAATAACCTTGATTATACGATCTTCATTATAACATTTATAAGAATCTGGAATATGTTCCACTATGCTCCAATCAAAATATTGGGCTTCTTCCGTATCTCCTATCTCATCAACAAACTCATAACTTGTGTTACATGAGAATGATAAAAGTATCAGAAGAAAAAGACTTCTATATATTGAGACCACCACAGACACTGATTACCTGACCTGTGATATAGCGTGAGCCATCAGAACCTAAGAATGCGCAAGCTTCAGCGATATCTCCTACATTTCCGAAATCCTTCAACGGTATGTTAGAAACATAAGACTCTTTTGTTTTCTCATCGAGCTCATCTGTCATTTCTGTTTTTATAAATCCTGGAGTAATCACATTACATCTGATCCCCCGCGACCCTACTTCTTTGGCTATAGATTTAGAAAAACCGATAATACCCGCCTTGGACGCTGCATAATTTGCTTGACCTGCATTCCCAAATACGCCTACTACGGAACCCATATTGATAATAGATCCTGAGCGTTGCTTTAGCATGATACGCATAGCGCTTTTCGTAAGATTAAAACAAGACTTTAGATTGATTCTGATCACATCGTCCCATTGCTCTTCACTCATCCGGAGCATTAAGTTATCCTTGGTAATTCCTGCATTATTTATTAATACATCTATTCTGCCATGAGTATCCATTGCAGACCTGATTAATTCCTGAGCGTCTTCCATTACACTGGCGTCAGATTTTACAGCAAGGACATTATCAGCACCTAACTTATCTACTATAGCCTGAGCTTCTTCAGCAGAAGATCTATATGAAAAAACAACTTTTGCACCCAATTCTACGAATCTAGCTACAATGCCAGCCCCGATACCTCGTGAGCCACCTGTTACCACTGCTATTTTATCTTGAAGAGAATTAATCATAGTATTTTATTTCTTTCTTAAAATGCTTACAAAGATGAGGAATCATGAGTCGATACCCAAGAAGTCTGGAAATATTCACTTTAGATGTCCAAAAACCCGCTTATCTTGAAGAGCAATTATAGATATACTGAAATATGAATACCAAAATCGATAGAATACCATCACAATCTGTAACGAGTCTGCTTCCTCTCATCTATGTAGGATGGTCAGATAGTGTACTTAGCCCTTCGGAAATTAAGGGAATACGTAGAACGATTAACAACTTACACTTTCTCAGTAAAGAGGATAAAGCATATTTAGAGAAACACTTAGACCCTAGTAATCCTCCTTCAGAGTTCGTATTCAAATCCTGGCTCAGGGCGATCAAAAAAGAATCTCGAAACTTTACTGCGGCTCAGAAACATAACCTTGTAGAACTTGGTCTCAAAATAGGCCAATCGGGAATGGATGAATCATTTAGTGATGTTTGGAGTAAGGAAGAGACAAGATTGGCTTTTCAAAAACTGGAAGCGGCGCTAACGATTGACAATCCTCGAAGTGCACATATTCTTCTAAAACATATAGGTCAATCAGTTTCTGATCTTTATGCGGAAGAAAGTTGGAATGCAACGGATCTATGCTCAATCTTAGATGGTAAACATTCTGATATTAAGCATAGAATGAGGACGCTCCTTAGGGACCCTGTTTTCAAAATAGAGCATGAAGCAGATAAAGATATCTATCGATTGCGTATCCTAGAACAAGTCAAGGCACTTGCGAAACAAGGGGTGAGCGCATATTCATTTCCAAAACAATATGGCGGTGGAGAAAAAGGAAGCGATCATATTGCAGTATTCGAACAGCTCGCTTATGGAGACTTAAGTCTCACCATAAAATTCGGTGTCCAATTTGGATTATTCGGTGGAGCGATATACTTACTGGGAACCGAATATCATCACAAGAAATACCTTGAAGCCATGCATCGTGCGGAATTGCTGGGATGCTTCGCAATGACAGAAACGGGTCATGGGTCCAATGTCAAGGGCTTAGAAACAACAGCTACATTTGATCCTGTAAGTAATGAGATAATCATTCACTCCCCTACTCCTAACGCCGGGAAAGAGTACATAGGAAATGCGTTACACAGTGAAATGGCGGCTGTCTTCGCGCAATTAATTGTTGGTGAAGAGAATCATGGTGTTCATGCCATTTTAGTGCCTATCCGAGATAAAAAAGGATCCCTTAAACAAGGTATCACGATCGAAGATTGTGGTTACAAAGTAGGATTGAATGGTGTAGATAACGGACGGATATGGTTTAATCAAGTACATGTACCTCGGGCTAACTTGCTGAATAAATATGGAAATATCACAGATAATGGTAAGTATGAAAGTCCAATACAAAATCCTTCTAAGCGCTTTTTTACAATGCTGGGCGCTTTGGTTACTGGAAGAATAAGCGTAGGGTTAGCATCTGTGAGTGCTACCAAGAAGGCGCTGACCATCGCTACGAAATATGCACTGAATAGGAGACAATTTGATAGTGGCCATGATGAAGCTGAAACCCTCATCATGGACTACCCTACTCATATGGAACGGCTTATACCCGCAATAGCTTCTACTTATGCCTATCATTTTGCCTTACAGGATTTGGCAGAAGATTCTATAGCAGGAGATCCTACTAAAGCACGTAAAATAGAAACCCTCGCTGCAGGGCTGAAGTCCAAAGCATCCTGGCATGCGTCGGAAACATTACAGATGTGTAGAGAAGCATGCGGCGGTAAAGGGTATCTCGTTGAAAATCAATTCGCCGCGCTAAAGGGAGACTCAGATATCTTTACAACTTTTGAAGGAGACAATACTGTTCTCATGCAATTGGTGGCTAAAGGTGTATTGACAGAATTCAAACAATCTTTTCATGATGATGGCAACAGAGCGGTTATCTCATTCCTCATGAAGAAAATGGGGCACACACTGTCAGAGTATAATCCTATAAATAAACGAAATGCAGATTATAAGTACTTAACCTCTAAAACATTTATAACAGACTCTCTGAAGTATCGATATGAAAAGTCGATGATCAAACTCAGTGAGCGAATGAGGAAGTATTTAAAAAGACGGATGGACCCATATCAAGCTTTTCTAAAAACCCAATTGCATATGGTAGATGTCGCGGATGCGTATATAGATCATCTTGTCTCTGATAATTTTGTCAAGGCCATAAAAGGGTGTGAAAACGAAGCTTTGGTACCTGTGCTTAAGAAGCTATATCAGTTATACGGATTATCTACGATCTATTCTAACGGTCGCTGGTATCTTGAAAATGACTACATGGAGGGGAATCAATCCAAAGCAATTAGAAAAATTCGTAATAAAATCATCCAAGATCTCAGGCCTTCAATAGGTAAATTAGTGGACTCGTTTGGTATTCCAGATGAACTCATTGCGGCGCCAATAGCGCTTCAGAAGTTCTCATAGAAGAACCTCAGTTATACAAAAGATATTTCTAATACAAGGTGAAATAACTTCAAACATGGCTATGGCAGCAAATTTCAATTCTCTGCGTGATTTTGAACAGCTTCCCACCCGAAAGCGGTGCACATATTCGAAGCCAATGAGACTTCGTCCTTCGGAATCCCTCATTTATGAGTCAAAATTCACTTATAGCGCCCATGTTTATTGTTTTTTCAACTCTTGTAAAGAAAAAACTCCATTCATAATTGGGGTTAATCGTATCTTAGGACTTATTCTAAGGTAGACTTAAATTTTAAAACCAATAACATGGAACCATTTATTCCTCTCTATTTTATATCATTCTTAGTAATCGTAGCGCTATCGCTGAGTTTCTTTACTGTAAAGCAACAATCTGCCGCTATTATTGAAAGATTAGGAAAGTTCCATTCCATACGGCAATCTGGTTTGCAATTCAAGGTCCCCTTCATAGATAGGGTGTCGGGAAAAATGTCCCTTAAAATTCAACAATTAGATGTACCAATTGAAACTAAGACTTTAGACGATGTATTTGTCAAATTAAAGGTATCTGTGCAGTATAAAGTACTCCTGGAATCAATCTATGATGCATTTTATAAATTAGATGAACCAGAATCTCAAATTACCTCATACATATTTGACGTAGTTCGAGCAGAGGTACCAAAAATGAAATTGGATGATGTATTCGTACGCAAAGATGACATCGCAAACGCCATAAGATCAGAATTGCAGGAGGCAATGAATGATTATGGCTTCAAAATCGTAAAAGCACTCGTAACAGATATCGATCCTGATCAGGCAGTGAAGCATGCCATGAATCGGATCAATGCTTCAGAGCGTGAGAAGATAGCTGCAGAATATGAGGGAGAAGCAGAGCGTATCCGAATAGTGGCAAAGGCAAGAGCGGAAGCAGAAAGTAAGCGTCTCCAAGGCCAGGGTATAGCAGATCAGAGAAGAGAGATCGCTAAAGGTCTTGAGGAATCTGTAGAGGTGCTCAATGGCGTAGGTATTAACTCTCAGGAAGCATCGGCACTAATTGTAGTGACTCAACATTATGACACATTGCAATCTTTAGGCGAGAATACCAATAGTAATCTGATCCTACTTCCTAATGCACCAGCTTCTGCCAGTAATATGTTAGGTGATATGACGGCATCGTTTATAGCATCACAGCAACTCGGAGAGAGTATGAAGGGACAGAGTATTAAACCAAAGAGCATTAAAGAATAAAGCTAATACCAGAGCCATCTCTCTTGCTAAAGCTTAAATTTCATCTTATATTCTGGAGAGATTTTGCCTTTGCGAATATTGTCGAGCTTGCGACTGAGTAGACGTCTTTTGAGTGGCTTTAGTAATTCTGTAAATAGTATTCCATCGATGTGGTCGTATTCATGTTGGATCACTCGAGCATTCATATCATCATATGTCTCAGTATACTCTAGAAATTGCTCATCCATATATCGGATTGTAACAGATTCGCGTCGCATTACTTCTCCATTAATCTTAGGAATACTGAGGCATCCTTCCTCATATACCCACGGCTCTCCTTCCTCTGACAAGATTTCGGCATTGATGAATACCTTTTTTATCCCAGGCACTTCAAGTTCTTCGAATTGCTCAGTATCCACCATAAACAATCGGATAGATCTACCGATTTGAGGTGCTGCCAGGCCTATTCCTTTAGCATTATACATAGTCTCCCACATATTTTCGATCAACTGATCGAGCCCTTCGTAGTCGGCTTTGATAGGACTTGCTATTTTTTTTAATACAGGTTGCCCGAGGGCCATTATTGGTAAAATCATATCTTATTCAAAAAATCACGCAATATAAGGACCGCACTCATCTGATCAACAGATTCTTTTTGTCTTCTTTTCTTTTTTTTCACTCCCATGTCTAACATGTGCTGAACTGCACGTACCGATGTAAACGACTCGTCAATAGTATGGAATTGTATTTCTAAGTATTTTATACGGAAGCGCTCTATAATTTTAATAATACGCTCCCCTATTTTGGTAAGATTACCATCTGCATGAGCAGGAAGTCCAAAAACTACATCACTCACTTCACCGCCATCTATGAACTCTTTAAGGATCTCCTCAAATGCTTCAGTTTTGACAGTCTCAAGAGGATTATTGGAAATCTGAAGTACATCCGTCCATGCCATTCCACATCTCTTGCCCCCATAATCAATAGCCAAAATTCTTCCCATAATATTGTAAGTCAAAAAACAAATAGATAGTTCGAGGAATCTAAAAAGAGTTAAGAATGGGGTAAAAATAAAAAGGCCCCCTCCAACTTATTGGAGGGGGGGCCTCATCCCAAAAACAGTAAACTCTTTTAAGCGTTTGTAATTTTCCTATTTCAATACCACCATACGCTTCGTGTCTGTATACTCATCAGTAGCAAGCGTATAATACATTACGCCTATTCCTGATAATTCACCGTTATTAACTGATATGTAATTGTTCCCTTTGTCGAAAGAGCTTGAGTATGAACGTACAACTTTACCTGTAACATCGTGAATCGTCAGTGTAGCGGCTGACGCACGAGGTAAGTAGAACGCTATGCGAGTTTGATCAGCAAATGGATTCGGTGAATTCTGGTGTAAAGCGAAACCGCCTTCTACCTTATTATCATCGAATGTTAGGCTAAGTCCAGATGTCTTATAAGAGGCATCATAGATTTCAGCTGTTGCCATTGTTGATCCTATCTGTACTGTCTGAGAAAGCGTATTTGTAGTTTTCGCCTCAAACAATGCAGTGAATAGTATATCACCTTTATCTATTATCACATCTTTGGCATCACTCCAGCTTACGGCAAGTGCTCCGTTAGCTAAATTTTGAGTTCCCAAATGCTCTGCGCTTATTGCAAGAGCTCCTGCTTCGATACCTACAAAATTCAATTTGTCAGTATCAAATTCTAATGTGAATTGTGCTCCAGCAGCCATTATATGCTTACCTGAGGCAATTGACATAGCTACTGACTCACCTCTTACGAAGCTTACATCATCAGCTACCAATTGATGCGTAGAACGTGACTTTCCAATCACACTTGCTGCATCTATAGAACCATTGATATCTCCGACTTTCAAGCCTATGAAATCAACATTCATACTTGTTTCTAATTCATTGATCGTA
>JBLIDB010000201.1:0-9084 GCA_047634015.1 Saprospiraceae bacterium | reverse complement strand
GAATTGACTCTCGATTTTCGCGAAGCCTTTCAATCGTATTAACTATTTCTTGACGTCTGGATTGTAGATCTTGGATAAGCCTGTTTACGTATTCTTGAACTGACTTTGCTGATCCCAACGCGCTTGAAACTTGTTGATTCAAAATCCAATCTGTAATAATGTTATTGAAAAAGAAATCAGAAAAATTATTGAAAGCAGCCGTGTCAATTTCCATTTCAAATCGTTGACCTACATCTTGTAATTCATTATCACATAATTTCAGATGATGTTTCACTTGATAGGTAAGATTTCGAGCTCTGTCGATGGAGTTTCTTCACTGCATAATGTTGCGCATCCCCCGTTGGCGTATTGCGGGCCATTGGCCCCAATTTCTTACTTGAGATAACTGCTGAATAACTTGATTCAACATATTATGAGCTATACTTCCTTGATCAATAGCTTCCTGTAATTCTTGTTTTAATTGATATTCTTCCTCAAGCTCAGTGCTGATCTTTAACAACTTCTCCCTAAGAATTGGATCTATAGATATAATCTCCTCTTCTCTTTTGAGTTTTAATGTTGCCAGTTGGGTTTCCAAATTTTCTCGTGATCCTATTTTTGCTTGAAGTAGATTCACTTCGTATTCTAGTAATTTTATCTCATTGATTAGATCTTCGGATTGTAGTATTACTTCTAAATATTTCTGTCGTTCTTTTTCAATTTGCTCATCCTTACTTCCTAATATTTTGTAGAAAATAGACTGGGTTGAAAAGCCCTCTAATCGCTCTATATCCCTTAACTCGTTATCCAGTTTTTTATTAACAACAACTTCTTTGGCGTAAGTTTCTTCCGGTTCTGTATTTGTATGCTCAATTGGGCAGAAACCTTATCAAATAGGACAATAGCAGAGATTGCATTCTGGATACTTTGTTGTAGATCTGTCATAATCTTAAAAATACAAAGCAATATTAGGACTATCCATTGCTGAATGTTATTCATCGATAAAATCTTACCCTTGAGGCAAAACTTAGGCCAGCACTTGGCTAATGCTACAAATCGGTTTAACTTAAGCTTCTTTTAAGAACTTTGACAATAAAAACAAAATGGGAATATTCAGCGAGTTAAAAAAATTATTCTTTGTTTCCTCTTCTGTGGCTAAATCTACCGCTGATAAAGGATTCGATATGGCCAAAGAAACAGGAGGAGACCTCGTTGACAAAACGGCTGATTTAGGAGGAAAATGGAAAGAAACTGCGGCTGATTTTGGTGGTGATATAATGGACAAAGGAAAGGATCTTGGCGGAGACCTGATGGAGAAAGGTATGGATCTTGGGAATATTCTTAAAAATAAAGCAGAAGATCTTGGAGAAGGTCTAGCTGGTAAGACTTCGGGACTAAGAGATGCAATCCTGCATTCTGCGGAAGGAACTACTAGTATGATTAATAAGAACGAGACACTCAAGAATATAGTGGAAAGTACTGAGCGTGTAGGAGAGTCTTTATTAAGTAAAGGCGAAGAACTCTTTCATAAAGGAGGTGACGCTGTAGAAGCACTCGGAAGTAAGATACTTGGCGAAAACAATGAAAACCTTGAGAAAGCCAAAGAATTCACTGCAGGAGTAGGAAGTAAAGTAATTGATGTAAAAGATAAACTTGTCGATAAGGCAGAAGATGTTAGGGAAGACATCAATGAGACTATTGATAGTACTATTGCAAAAGGAAAGGTAGAAGATGCCATGGAAGCCGCAAAACCGAAAACGGATCTACGTACCGTATTAGATGAGAACGGTGGCTCCCTACTTGAAGGAAATGATGATTTCTTTGCCAAAGCGGCGAAATATGCTGATGGTGATTATGATGGAGCTCAAGAAGGACGAATTACAATATCAGAAACAGGAATTCCATCAACAAAAGAACCTTCAAAAGCGGCTGGGTTTACGGATCATGATGGTGATGGTAATGAATTAATAGACGATGCAATTATTGACGAAAGTCCAGATATTGTTGAAAATA
This sequence comes from Saprospiraceae bacterium, assembly GCA_047634015.1. Classification (GTDB taxonomy): domain Bacteria; phylum Bacteroidota; class Bacteroidia; order Chitinophagales; family Saprospiraceae; genus JAJRXG01. The sequence continues at coordinate 7,092 of JBLIDB010000201.1, read as the reverse complement.
TCTCTGATTCTGTAAGTGACACCATAGGTTCAGCCTCAGATGCCGCTTCAAATGTTGCGAAGAAAGCCGGTGGAATATTAGGGGGTATTGCAAGCACTGGAGTCGGCATATTAGGATCTGTAAAAGATAAAGCTACAGATATCACAGAAAGTGCCCTCGATACTGCCAAAGACAATATTGGCAGCGTAGTGGACTCAAGTAGTAACGTCATAGATAGCGCCAAAAATACCATCGGAAATGTTAGTGAAGGAGCTGCAGATATGGCGAGTGATGCTCTTCAAAGTTTGAAAGATGAAGCCAGCGAAATGAAAGATGATATGAGTAATGCCATCGATCACCTGACGAAAGATGGAGATGCGTAAATTATAGTTCTCTGTTGACGCTTGTTTGGTTAACAATTTAAAAATTCATTGTTACACGGTTAGATTATGGAACTTGAACCGTAGACCGTTAAGGTTATAATCCGTAAATTATAAAACGCTTATAACATGCGTATGTCTTGCTACAGCCCGTGGCGCTAAAAGTAAGATGCCTGGTTTAGAATGCATATTCCCTTCGTATCCGACAGGATCCGCAATACCGCACCATGGCTCTATGCATACAAAAGGTGGTACTTCGGGATTCGACCAGATACCAAGATGACTAAAACCTTCAATTGAAACTTCAATTTCTGGATTGTCTTTGACTTGAAGACTAACTTTTGAGGATTTATAATGCGTAAGAATCAATGCATCATTTTCAAAGAGGTTGTCTTTAATTCTAATTGCGTTAGACTCATTTAAAATATTGACTGCATCTTCTAAAATGAGTCCGTTGCTATCAATTCGAGGGCTATCCTGATATTCTTCTTTGTCAAATATTAGACTGTAATCAGATCGTTTCTTGCCTTTATCATTGGGGCAATTAAAAGCTGGATGTGCTCCTATGGAATAAGGTAAATCCTCCAAGTCATCATTGGTAACTTCATAGATTACAGATAGTGATTTCTCAACAAGCTCATAATAGACTTTCAGCGTCCAATCAAAGGGATAATGCTCCCTTGTTTCCGATGAGGATTTTAGTACAAAAACAATTTGGTCTTTAGACTTATTGCCGATTTCGAATTTTGCATTCCTAACGATTCCATGCTTAGGCATAGGATAAAGCTTCCCATCAAGTCTAATAACGTCATTATTACAAGCCCCGATTACCGGAAATAAGATACTCGAATGCCTTCCCCAAAACTTGGGATCATTTGCTTGCCATATATATTCCTGCTGTTTGTCTAACTCCAGGATACTCGCCAACTCGGCCCCTTTTCCCAAGACTCCTACTCGTAGGTATTCATTTTCTATCGTATGCATTATCATTCTATAATTATGGTGTAAGAATATCATGACTTGGATCAAACGTAATACATAGATCTCTATATAGGTCATGAAAGCAAGATTCAAAAAATGCCAAATCTTGGTAGAGGTGATCTGCTCCTGATGCAAAGTCAGATTCAAATTTTGTGCGACGATCCATACGCTCTAACACCTCCACTATTCCTTGTTGGGACCGGTAAACATGCAGATACTTATGATGTAACAATCCTGAAAGAAGTTTGTGAGCATTTGGTGGCAAAGTGTCAATCAGAAAAGGCTGAAGTCTTTGATAAACCTCTACTGCCCAATCTTCGAATAAGATACCATAGTATGACTCCCAATGAATCGAGAGAAGATGATCATTTAGGATATCAAGTACAACTGGCGCATACTTCTTGTGATACGTTCTTAATTTCTTTTTCGCATTAATGAAGCCTGGATGAGCATCTGTATATCTGTCAATCCGAAGATGGAGATCATAACCCGCTATCATATCTTCGGACCAACCTACTCGCTGAGAAGGCCGAATACTATCCGCCAGATAATTACCGCACATGATATCGTCATTATGAGGAGATAGAGCCAGATGAGCCAGATAATTCATTGCGCTAATATAGTAATCTCCTTTTCTTCATCTTGTTAAGATCTTGAACCACTTCTTTGAGAGAAAAGATATCTTTGCAACTTTTTAGATAATTAGAAAAAGTACTCCTATGTCTCTTAAATGCGGAATTGTTGGTTTGCCCAATGTAGGTAAGTCTACCCTCTTCAATGCATTGACCAATGCCCAGGCCCTTGCAGCAAATTATCCATTCGCTACGAAGGAGCCTAATATCGGTGTAATTACAGTGCCTGATCCAAGGTTAATGAAGCTATCAGACATCGTGCAACCGCAGAAGATTCTGCCTACTACGGTAGATATCGTGGACATCGCAGGTCTTATCAAAGGTGCCTCTAAAGGTGAAGGACTTGGAAACCAGTTTCTGGCAAATATCAGAGAAGTAGATGCCATCATACATGTTGTAAGATGTTTTGAAGATGGAAATGTCGTACATGTAGAGAATAGTGTTGACCCTATCAGAGATAAGGACATTATCGATACAGAGTTGATACTCAAGGATATAGACACTCTTGAGAAGAGAGTAGACAAGCTAAAAAAGCAAGCAAAGAGCGGAGATAAAAATGATAAAATTGCATTGGAGTTTGTATCAGCGCTCCTGGCGCATCTTAGCGATGGCAATAATGCTAGAAGTTTCGATGTCTCAGAAAATCTAACTCCATTGTTTAAGGAGCTTTACTTACTTACTTCCAAACCTATACTCTATGTATGCAACGTAGATGAAGCCAGTGCCAAAGACGGAAACGAATTCTCAAAGAAACTCGGGGAATATGTCAAAAATGAAGATGCCGAAGTAATACTAATCTCCGCTGCAATAGAAGCAGAAATCATCCAACTGGATGAAGATGAAGAAAAGCTAATGTTCTTAGAAGAGATGGGATTAACAGAGCCAGGAGTCAATAGACTCATTCATTCCTCTTATTCCCTATTAGAATTGATTACTTACTTTACGGCAGGTGAAAAAGAAGTAAGAGCTTGGACTGTTAAGAAAGGTAGTACCGCTCCGCAAGCAGCAGGAGTGATTCATACAGATTTTGAGAAAGGATTTATCCGAGCAGAAGTAATGAAGTACAACGACTTTATAGAGCATGGTTCTGAGGCCGCGGTCAAAGTAGCTGGTAAGATGGGTATAGAAGGTAAGGAGTATATCGTTACTGATGGCGACATCATGCACTTCAGATTTAATGTCTAATCTTAGGATCGACAATAAGTTTAAATAGTAACTACTGCGAATTTATGTGAGTCAACTATAGGCCATTTCTTTGTTTGGTTTATGGGCTTTACGCTGCGGATATTCATGTTCCCCTTTAAGGAATATACCATAACGTTCCTTTCCGAATGAAGGGCTAAAGACATCATTCTCACATGCAATTTTCCCATTTATCATTACAAGTTTGACGATCCCAGGATTTCTATTTACGAATCGATCTACACCTTCTAAAAAAGGAGCCTTATGGTATTCATGAACATCATTGTTTAATTTTTCAGGATCAATAACAGTGATATCTGCTCTTTTCCCTATAGCTATATACCCTGCATTTAAATTAAAAAAATCAGCATTCTCCTTCGTGAGTAGCCAAACGGCTTTTTCAAATGACATAATAGGATCTCCTTTCTCATATGAGACTTGCACATATCTCAAAACACGAAGAGGGAAATTATAAAAAGCCATATTATCAATATGAGCTCAAGAGTCATCAAAACCCAATATTCCATTCTCATCATTATATAGGGCCATGTAATGAGAAGGATCATGGTTTCCTATTGTCGTTTCCCATAGGATCTCCTTGTCCATTTCAACCACTATATCTAAAAAGGTATCTACTGGATGTTGACCACGCTCTTCAAAGATTTCTACGAACGACTTACCGATCATGGATCTATCTGGTGATTCCAAGACATATGCATCGCCAAAATCCTTCTGCCAGACTTTAGGGGACAGTTTGCTTTTATAGTGCTTCTTGAATTGTTTTCGATATTCGGGATCCACAAAGTGGTATTTCTTGCCTCTATATCTCCGGATAAATGTTGCGCTAATTCTCCAGTAGGAAACTCTTCGAATATTACGAGTTCCATGCCTTCTGCTAACACTCGAAACGGTACTGGAAATGCTTGCATTCTAAAATCTGCTCTGCATATCTTGTTAAAGAAGCCCGCTAATCCAATTAGAACACTTCGGATCCAAGGCTCTCCTTTTAGGACAATCATAGCAACCATGGATGTCTTTAATTTTTTACGATAGAAAAAAGAAGAGCTTTGAGCCATATACCAAAAAGCGGCAACGCGGTTCACCAAATTTGGAACGCCTTGTAAATGCCCCCCTCTTTTTCTTACTATCTTCGTCAACCTCCTTCTTTCAGCTCCCTTTGCATAAGTAGCAGGCAATAATTTAGACCAATGTCTTCCGTCCATTTTATCCCACGGATTATGCTGTATAGAGATTCCTATAAATCCCACATCCATAACATCTTCCAATGAGCTTCCCATCTCATCAATCTCCTCATGTGAAGGTCTTTCATCTGTATCAAGAGATCTATCAATTCCCATAAATGCTGCTCGAATGTCTGAGTGCCCTAGAAATTAAGCCAGATTAGGCCCAACCGCCAATGAATTCAAATGTTCTATCCATTCCTTGGGCGTAGACCACTTTTTTTCATTCTTTAATATTGGATACAGGATTTCTCTTGGAAATGCTTCTACACGAGTAAACATATCACAACTATCATCCACATTGGCGCAAACAAATGATAAAGAACAACCTCCCAACATTACAGTCGTAACGCCGTTCCGCACGGATTCTTGAAGACTCGGAGATACTAATACTTCTCCATCATAATGAGTATGATTGTCTATAAATCCTGGTAGTATCCATTTATCTGTTGCATCTACTATTTTGGAGCCGGCCGGAGGCGTAATCTTGTCCGTACATATATCTTTAATAAGTCCATCCTACACCAATACATTAGCTATTAAAGATGGATTTTGAATCCCTTCAAATAAGCGTCCATTTTCTATTAATATAGTTTCCATACTTTCAATCTTTGGGTGCATCTACACTTTTTCTTGATACAGATCTATTTCATGAATCATTATAGCGCATCAGATAATTCCAATAGGACTCATAAGTAATCTGTTCTGCGCCTTACGGTAATATGAAAAAGCCTTGGATAATAAAATCATTCGAATTTTTAATAATAAATCCTATTTTGCGCCACTGCTGTTCAATAGCTCAAACTGATCTTATTTTATGACAATTGGTCTTTTCTCAGATACTCATGGATTACTTGCAGACGATGTTATATCGCATTTAAAAGATTGTGATCAAATATGGCATGCTGGAGATATTGGCAATATGGAAACTGCTGATAAAATAGAAGCGATCGGTCCCCCTATTCATATGGTATGGGGAAATATTGATGGGCATGAAATGCGCAAACCCTACCCGCTTGATTGGATTGATACAATCAACGGTCTGAAAGTCTATATGACACATATAGGCGGATATCCAGGGAGATACTATAAAAGAGTTCGTACGATTATAAAAAGAGAAAAACCAGATCTATACATCTGTGGCCATTCTCATATTCTAAAAGTAATGCCCGATAGAGAGCATAATTTACTTCATATGAATCCTGGAGCATGTGGTGTTATTGGCTTCCACAAATTCAGAACCTTACTTAAATTTGAAATTATTGAGGGCAAGGTAGAGAACCTTAGAGCTGTGGAATTGGGATTAAGAGGAGAGATTACGTAGCATACATTCTATATTTTACAATCAAAATAACTGCCCTTCTATAGTTGAACTCGTACTTGTTTATAGCTTTTCCTAATCAACGAATAATTGGATAAACATCCTCAGGCATTCTAATCCTCGTACAGGAGATATTTACGTCTAATCTTCTTGAACCCCTCTATATCCTCTTTCCAAGAAGCCTTAATCTGCTCTTCATTCATTCCAGATAAAACCTGCTTTTTGAATTCTCTGGTTCCAGAAAGCTTGTCAATAAAGTTGCTCTTAAGAAAGAAATCTCCTTCCTTCTCCTTTAGGTTTTCATAAGCTTGAAGTATATAAGAAAGATTCAACCCAGACGCTGAAATTATAGACGCCTCATTTATAGGTCGAAGATCAACAGCATTTACGACTTTATCCTGATGCTTAGGATACTTGGAACTTGACATACTCTTCGGAGTATATTGAAATCCCGAATTTGGGAAATCTGGGTGCCCGAATACTTGAAATGGCATATCCGTTCCGCGTCCAGCAGATACTACCGTTCCTTCGATTAAGCATAATGAAGGGTACAATAAAATAGATCTCTGATTCGGCAAGTTAGGAGAAGGTGGTATTGGTAATTCGTAATATGTCTTGTGATTATAATTAGAATTTTCAATTACTGTCAACTCACATTCTACATTATTCTTTAGCCACTGTTCGCCGTTTATCATCTGCCCATATTCTCCAATCGTCATCCCGTAAACGATCGGTACAGGATGCATACCTACAAAACTCTTTAAATCTTCAGTTCTAATCGGCCCATCGATATAATGCCCATTAGGATTCGGACGATCGAGAATAACCACTTTAACTGCATTCTCTGCAGCGGCTTCCATGACATAATGTAAGGTTGATATAAAAGTATAAAATCGAGCTCCTACATCTTGGATATCGAATATTACAATATCAACTTTAGAAAGATCCTCATCAGAAGGTTTTTTGTTTTTTCCGTATAATGATCTTATCTCGATTTGATCGTTATAAACGTCATCCTCTATTTTTTCACCATTGTACGCTGTCCCTTTGAAACCATGCTCTGGAGCCCATATTACTTTTATATCCACTCCTAATGAAATTAATGAATCTACAAGGTGCGTCTGGTCAATCATAGAAGTGTGATTAACCACAAGGCCCACACGTTGATTTCCTAACGGTGGTATATACTGAGAAAGATGATAAGATCCAGGTAAAGGATCCAAAGAACTTGGTTTATGGAGCTGAGATTCCTGCCCTTCGCAAGACATTGTAATTAAAGACAATAGAATCCAATACAGAGCGGTTATTTTTACGTTCATTTGAGTATTCATGAAAGATAGAAAGTATGCGATAATTGATGTTGAAACAACAGGAGG
>JBLIDB010000200.1:0-9334 GCA_047634015.1 Saprospiraceae bacterium | reverse complement strand
GGCACACAGAACCCTTCCATTACCTATATGGCCTTAAGTGCAAGAGCTGTGGATCATGCTCATAAATTGGTCAATGACAATATCTTATAGCGTTAAGGAATGGTAAAAAAAGCAATTTTTCACTATTCGAGGTCTCTTTCTGCCACCGACATCATTAAAAAACACTCGTCATAGCTATGGCTATACCTATGTTTTTTGCCTTCCCGGAAAAAATATAGTCTCTCCAAAAAATGACATCTTACTATCTTTACCATTCCTTTGCAAAATATTAGATGAGAGCATTAGTAATTTCTGGAGGGGGAAGTAAGGGGGCTTTTGGAGGAGGAATAGCTGAATATGTGATTCGTGAGAAGGGTCAGCACTATGACATCTTTGTTGGTACCTCAACAGGAAGTTTATTAGTACCACATCTTGCTATCGATAACATCGATGGAATTAGAGAAGCATATTGCAGTGTTACCCAAGAAGACATTTACAATATTAGTCCTTTCAAGATTAAAAAAGGGGAGAGTGGGACCTTCACAAAAATCAATCATTGGAATATCATTCAGATGTTCTTAAAGGGTAAGAAAACGTTTGGAGAGCATCTTAATTTGCTAAAAACAATTAGAAAAACATTTTCACCCGAAATGTTTGAAAAATTGAAAAATTCTAAGAACAAAGTAATTGTTTCTGTTTCCAATCTTTCGCTCAATATTGTCGAATATAAGTACGCGAGTGATTTTAATTATGAAGATTTTACAGAATGGATGTGGACGTCTACCAGCTTTGTTCCATTTATGGGAATCGTCGAGAAGAATGGGTATGAATATGCAGATGGTGGATTCGGAAGTCAAATCCCTATAGAAGAAGCTATTAACGCTGGTGCAACTGAAGTCGACGTAATTGTCCTAAATCCTAAGTTTAGCATGCCCAGTAGATCAGAAACGCATAATGCATTCGATGTGCTACTCAAGTCATTGGACTTTATGCATAATCGTATTGCACGCAATGATTTATATATAGGACATTTACAAAGTGTCTACGATAATTCCGTCCATGTTAATTTTGTTTTTACACCAAGAGTCTTAACTGAGCATTCCTTCGTATTCAACCCTGGAGAAATGAGAGCATGGTGGCAAGAAGGTATAGAATATGCGCGTGAATTGGATAGTAAGGGAGAGTTGCTGTAAATCTTCTATAATGCTTTAGTTCACTCGCTGACCTTCGGCTTTTTTCGTTTTGTATTTTATTTTTTTGGCCTTTTTGATATCTACCATAAGGGCCGCATAGGCACTTGCACTGGAGGTGTCATATACTTGACTTCCGTAAGAGACTTTTCCAGTACGTTTATTCCAGTCTTTAGCTAGTAGGACATACCTGCCATTGGCTTTTGGGTTAGGACCAAACATCAGAAAATTACCATCGGATTCAAATGATATTCCAAATCTATTGGCCTTAGGAGATTGAACGAAGACACCTGGAGTGCCTTTTTCTATAATCACCTCTTCCACCTCACTACCATCTACGACGCGAATCTTCCCGTTTGTAATTCTACTGTCTTCACCAGACAATTTACGATATAGGACAATGTCTTGAGACACATAGAATTGTATCCTTTCCAGTTCACGCTCTGACCACCTATGTTCATCATATAGGTCTTGTGTAAAGTATTTATAATTGTTGTTACACGAACTGGAGAGCAGAGTGATACCAGCAATTACGAAAAGCATGAAATATTTCATATCGTTTGGATTTGGTGATTCTTAATTCACATCTCAATAATACATCATTGCATTTAGATCATAGTGATTCTTAAAATCCTCTTAACTCTAATTCACCTTAATTAACATATTATAAGTTGAGTGTTTTCAAGCTGCCATAGGTCTTCGACCTCGCGCAGTAATTAATATTTTCGTTCAAACCTCAAATGGCAATGGCGCTTGTCCAATATGGACATTTGCAGTATGAATACCAGTTTTACAAAAAAGCAGGAAGAATATATTTAAGATCAATTGGGGTCCTGGAACTTCAAGAATGCTATCGAAGTTGTTCGGGATGCTTTGCGCTTATTCCAAGTCTACAAGTATAAGGTAATAGAAGATTTGCGAGTCGAAATAGCAAAAGGATGGAATGGTCCAATCAGTCCTCGTACAGCATCTGAAATTTCATGGCGATGTTATCTTCCTCAATAAATTCCAGATAAATAGACGGTCTCTTTTGTGCCGACAGTACTCGGGTTAGAAATTTAAAAGTTTGCTCATCAATGCGAGCTTCAGTATTATTTTAAATATAGAACTGCTACAGACTTTTTTCACTTATGATTTTTATTCAATATAATTAAACAAAAATTGAATATATGTGAAAGGTAATGTGGATTCTATTGATGTCATTTCTATTGGCTTATTCGTCGCATTCCCAACAAATAGCTCAAAAAGACCCCATTCAAGAAGAAGGTCAAATAACGACAGTAATGATCTCATCATGGTCTACTCCTGAACAATTGTCTGCACTTGTAGAAATGTGAGCCAAAGAGTGATATTCTTAAATATTGATCGCGAAGAATGGAATCAAGCCAAGATGAATATTGAGAATATCGATTTTTCTGTTCAATTTCTAAAACAGGATGGAACGTTGAGAGAGAAGACTTATCACAAACTCAAGTATAATGAGCTGACAGAAGGTATAATTGTATTACTACAATTAGGAGATAAATATCCTTTACAGTTGCTTGCAAATAATAAGCAGCTTTTTGAGGAAATGAGGGATGTTTTTGGTCTGAGTAATAATAAGAAGCATATGCTATTTACTAATTTCTCAGAACCATTTGATCTAAAGAATAAAGCACAAATAAACAAATTGGGTGCGGATTTGGGGTCCCATTTTCTAACAAATAATGAACTTGTAAATCAGATTAGAAAAGAAAAAGATCATGGCTCGACACATTATATGTATAGATACTACTCTAATAATCAGCGACTTAGAGGATCTTCTGGAATTAGTGAAGTGGATATGACTTGTGACGCATTCATAAAGCTTGATGATGGTGGTGTATTATCTCTATTTGTAAACTCAGATATTGAGCTTACCCCTTTTGCGGTCTTAGAGAATTGATGATAGGCTCTGAAGGCAGATCTAAAAACAACTCTATTACCTCTCCCTCTTTCTCTTAAAGTAATCGGTCAATAATTGACCGCATTCTTCAGAAAGAATACCATATTCTAATTTGGATTTTGGATGAAGCACACTCTTGCCGTATCTCATAAATCCACGTTTCGAATCTTCAGCACCATATACCACTCTGGCGAGTTGGCTCCAATACAATGCGCCTGCACACATCGTACAAGGCTCTAAAGTGACGAAAAGCGTGCAATCCTTGAGGTACTTAGATCCGAGATAAGACATAGCGGAAGTAATGGCAATCATCTCTGCATGTGCAGTAGTATCACTTAATTGTTCTACTTGATTGTGCCCCTTGCCAATGATGCGATTTTGTGCAACAACGATAGCTCCTATAGGAATTTCATCATTTTCGAGTGCCTCTTTTGCTTCTTTCAAAGCTTGCTTCATAAAATACTCATCTGAGTAGAGTTCCATATTAAATTAAGTTAGCGTGAGGACAATTATACAAATGTTGTTGACGAACGCTACTTAGTAAATGGCAGAATATGTAACTTTGCGTATGGAAATTGATAATAAGATACTACCACCGATTATAGAAGCCCTCACATTTGATGATGTGCTTTTGGTTCCAGCATATTCTGAAGTTCTTCCTCGCGACGTATCCATACGTTCTCAACTTACCAGAGACTTGGCAATAAATGTTCCTATCGTATCCGCTGCAATGGATACTGTAACGGAATATAGGTTGGCTATTGCCATGGCCCGTGAAGGAGGTATTGGGATCGTTCATAAGAATATGTCAATTGAAGATCAAGCGGATCATGTAAGAAAAGTAAAGAGATCCGAGAGTGGTATGATCATCGACCCAGTTACTGTGACCGCCGATGCAACGCTTCAAGATGCATTGAATCTCATGAAGACATATAGTATTGGGGGTATTCCGGTCATTGATGCTAATAGGCGACTCATAGGTATATTGACAAATAGAGATCTTCGTTTTGAAGAGCGATTGAGTCGTTCTGTTCGGGAAGTAATGACTAAGGAGAATCTCATTACTGCTCCTGTAGGTACCAATTTGGCACAAGCGCAGGATATACTTCAACGATATAAAATCGAGAAACTTCCAGTTGTAGATGATGACAATATCCTAATGGGACTTATCACGTATAAGGATATAATCAAAGTTGAGTCTCATCCTAATGCGAGTAAGGACTCTCATGGTCGATTGTTAGTCGGAGCTGCCTTAGGTGTGAGTCACGATACATTTGATAGGGTAGATGGGCTTGTGGAAGTTGGTGTTGATGTAGTTGTTATAGATACTGCTCATGGACATTCCAAAGGAGTATTAGATATGGTAAGAGCTGTTAAGCACCGTCACAAAGGGCTCCAAGTTATTGGCGGCAATGTAGCTACGGGTGAAGCAACTCAGGCCTTAATCGATCATGGCGCGGATGGAGTGAAAGTCGGAATTGGACCGGGAAGTATCTGCACTACTCGCATCGTTGCGGGTGTGGGGGTACCGCAACTCTATGCCATAAGGTCAGCATATGCGGTTGCGCATAAATATAATGTTCCAATTATAGCAGACGGAGGAATTAGATACACTGGAGATATCGCCAAGGCATTAGCGGCTGGAGGAAGTACTGTTATGGCTGGATCATTATTTGGCGGTACTGATGAAGCACCTGGAGAGACAATTATATATGAAGGGCGTAAATTCAAAGTATACAGAGGAATGGGGTCTCTGGGAGCTATGCAGAAAGGATCTAAGGATCGATATTTTCAAGATGCAGAAGACGACGTGAAGAAATTGGTTCCAGAAGGCATAGAAGGTAGAGTAGCATTCAAGGGGACGATATCAGAAGTCATGGTACAGTACATAGGGGGTTTACGATCTGGAATGGGATACTGTGGAGCACCAGATATTCCTTCACTTCAAGGAGCGCAAATGGTTAAGATTACTGGCTCAGGAGTTCAAGAAAGTCACCCTCATAATATCTTTATTACCAAAGAATCTCCGAATTATAGTCGTAGATCGTGATTACTTTAAAACTTCTGCATATTGAATTCTGTTTCCATATTATGAGTTCATGCAGGATGCACTAATCATATGAATGTAGCTATAGTCGGAGGTCGATCGTTACTTAAAGAAGATCTTTGTGAAGCGTTAAGTAATCACAATGTAGTACTTCGATTAGAGGCAAAGTCTTCTCCTGAATCGATGACGGCTGGGGATGTTTACAATTGTGATTTTCAAGATATAGTTGATTGTGAGACTTTCCTTTCTGGTATTGATTGTGTGATATATACTGGACTTAATTGGCGAGGAGTGAAACATGGTGACCTTTACAATCAAATCGCTGATATCGGATGTATTGTGAATGAGGCACTTAAGAATCGTATAAAGATTATATTTCTTAGCGATGCCTTATCGATGGGCTACCACCCGAAATCCGGACCATATGATGAGTCGAAAGTCTGGAATCAGTCAGTCGAATGGAGTTGTCCTGGATTTATGTATCATCTTGCTGAGCGAGAACTCTACAGAGGAATTTCAGAAGGTATGGAAGCTGTTGTCGTGAGATTGTCATTCATGCTTGGATCCAAAGAAGCACAAGAGGAGTTTCTATCACATATTAGTTCTTTAGGAATTTCTAAACAGCCTGTAGATGGAAGAGTTAGTATAATCAGTAGAAAAGATGTGGTTCAACTTGTTACAAAGTTGATTCATCGGGATTCGTATGATCACCGATTTGTCAATTGTGCCGCCCATTCTCTTGGAGAGCCAGCTTTTTTAGAATCAATAGGTTATCAAAAACCTGATAAGAAATGGTATGACTCTATTACTACGTTGTGGTTAAGGTTTATGAGGAATAATAACCCGCCACTTTTGAATCGGCCAGATGGACTAATAATTGAATATGATAACCGCAGATCTATGGATTGGTTAGGCATGGAATATTTAGATTTGAAGTCCACGCTTGCGGAATTTCAATTATAAATATTAATCCTCATACTTAGATGCTTTCAAAGCTGGGAGAGTATCTGTCACTTCACTACCTTTGCTTTTTCAGAATTTTATTTATGCGTTCGTATCTATTCATTTTTATTGCTTGCTTATTAGTTTATTCATGTGTACCTCCTAATAAGGGAGATGGTAGTATTGTGAAGATTGATTATACCAATGAATCACATCGGTCTATAGTAAATTTAAAAGATCGTCGAGAAGTGGATAGCCTTATCTTTTTATTTGATTCCGAAGATGTTACAGAGCGATATTTATCAGTCCAAGCATTTGCATCAATAAAATCTTCTTTAGCTATTAAAGGGCTCGCTGAGATATTGTCTGAAGATCCTTCAGAGGAGGTTAGATTACAAGCAGCTTATGCGCTGGGACAGATAGGAGATCCTTCGATTACACCGATCCTTACTATGGCTTTCGGCAATCAAGACACTTCTGACTACGATACTGAATTAAGAGGAACGATCCTCGAAGCAGTTGGTAAAGTTGGGGATATAAATAGCCTTCAATTAATATCGGGAATTTCAACTTATACTCCTGAGCAAAACCAATTACTTAAGGGTCAACTGAGGGCTTTTTATAGATTCGCTCAAAGAGGACTTCGAGACAATAAGGCTGATGAAACTGTAATGAGTATTCTAAGTAATAACAGAATGTCTGTTGAAGTAAGACGAATTGCTGGTGATTTTGTAAGTCGATATCTTACTACTCTTTCGGAAGCTCATTTACAATCACTTACTTCTATTTTGGAGAATGAGAGCGATAGCGAAATTCGAGTGACTGTAGCTAACGCATTAGCTAAAAGTGCCTCACCAGTGATCTTGCCAACACTGTTGGAACTGGCAGTTAATGATACGGATTACCGAGTTAGAACTAATATACTTCGTTCCATCGCTGCCTATGAATACGCTGCTTGTCGGGATATTCTATTTCGATTGGTAAAGGATGATAATGAGCAAATTGCTTCATTAGCGGTAGATGCGATAAAAAGCGCAGGACATCGCAGAGATGCCTGGAACTTAGTTAATATGAGTAAGGAAATCACAAATCCTGTTCTTAAATCTAAAATCCTTGGAGCGGCTATAAATGATGTTCCTTATGGCTATGTCAATACAAGGTCCCTAATTAACAAAGAGATTACTACAGGATTCGGTCAGGCGCGCACTCAATATGAGAGAGCCAGTTTTGTTGAAGCCTTAGCGCTTGATCCGATTAATTGGGAATTATTCAAAACTCAAGGCTTAAATTCAAAAGAGCTTGTCGTCCAGACGAGAGCAATTATGGCGATCCCTAAACTCATGACAAATTTGAGAACCAGAGGTGCTTATCGAACTCAAGGCTCTCTGCGTAATTTCAGGAATTTGATATTAACAGAACTTAAGGGGTTTATTAGTCAAGGTGATGCTGGATCTGTGGCAGCTGCAGCCTCCGTATTGCGTAATCCTAATTTGGGTTTCAAAGAAGATATAGACTTGATAAGTCCATTTGGACAGGCGATGGAGCGCTTCCGAAGACCCGAAACTGTTGAAACAAAATATGAGCTTCAAGACCTTTTAGGGTATCTTCAAGATACTACAGTCATTAAAGAAATTCCAGATTACAATCATTCCATAGATTGGAGTGCTTTGGAGAATATAAGTGATAGTTCACATGCCTATATTATAACCCCTAAAGGGCAGATTAAGATTCAGTTTATGACGAGCCATGCTCCAGCATCTGTCGCTAATTTTGTTTCCTTGTCTCAATCGAATTATTATAATGGGAAATATTTTCATAGAGTTGTTCCAAATTTTGTGATCCAAGGGGGTTGCTCTAGAGGAGATGGGTATGGAGGATTAGATTATACTATTAGATCTGAGTTAGGTCCGAAATATTACGATGGTCAGGGTTACATAGGAATGGCCAGTGCCGGTTTGGATACTGAGGGGACACAGTGGTTCATTACGCATTCGGCTACCCCTCATTTAGATGGACGTTATACTATTTTTGGTAGGGTAACCGAAGGGATGGATGTAGTTCACAATATCCATGTTGGAGACGTGATCCAAGATGTACGAATTCTGAAATATTAATCTCTTGAGGTAATATTAAGTTCTTACAAACTTCACTGAACAAAATAGTGGTTATTACATTTATCTTATATTATTATTTATGCAACTTCGCTTTAGAATTGGAACTTTGATAGAACCTGTTTGTTACGGTTTCGAAGTTGTTACTGATAATAAGGAATTGATTTCGCTAACAAACTTAGAACTACATTATGTCAGAACAAATGAATCAAGATGCTTTTAAAGGGTATCAGAGTAGATTTATTTGTGAGTGGGGCAAGCTCTGCACCAACTGGGGTGTGAATAAAACCATGGGCCAGATTCATGCAGTACTTCTTGTATCTCATCTTCCGATGTGTGCTGATGATATTATAGCGCGATTGTCTATGTCTCGGGGTAATGTAAATATGAATCTTAGAGCCTTGGAAAATTGGCGTTTAATAGAGAAGAAACATATTTCTGGAGATCGCAAAGATTTTTACCAAGCGGAAAAGAATCTTAGCAAAGTATTTAAAATAATCGTTTCAGAAAGGAAGAAAAAAGAACTGGATCCATTAATGGAATTGCTCGGAGAAATGGAAGCCGTTAGACCCAAGTGTCAGCAGAGCAGTGAATTCTGTAAAGTCACTGGTGAGCTTCATAAGTTTGCAAAAAAAGCAGATCATGCTTTGTGCTCTATCACGAGTGATAAAGCAAGCTGGATTTCCAAAATATTGATCAGATAAAATTTTAATACAATTATCGTTTAAGATCGTTGTTGTAACATTTATCGTGTCTTATACCTTTTGCATCTATGAAATTTGTTCAACCTGATATCGTTGTCACCAATATAGATTCGCCATTACATAATGCTGTTGTTGAGCATGACGAAGTAACGTGAATTATAGCTGGAGTTCATAAGGAAGGTACGGTGTTAAATGCAGCCATTGAAAAAAGAAAGGGAGTATTAGTACCCGGTTATATCAATGCTCATTGTCACCTTGAATTTTCTCATCTTAAAGGAGTAATTCCTTCAGGTACAGGACTTATAGAATATATCAAAGCAGTAATCCGACTACGCGATTTCCCTCAAGAAGAAATTGATAACGCGATTTCAAAAGCAGACCAAGAAATGTCAACTAATGGGATTGTTGCTGTTGGAGATATTTCAAATATCATAGAT
>JBLIDB010000199.1:0-9423 GCA_047634015.1 Saprospiraceae bacterium | reverse complement strand
TCGCCTGTGCCAACAATGGCTAAGCTGTATGTCTTCTTAGTTATTCCATTGCTTGCCATCAGGGCCTTCCTATGATCTTGACTAATGGTTTTTTTGACCGATTCTATTGTATGACATTCAATAATATCTTCTGCAAGATTGACTAATTCTACTTGATGTAAAATTGGGTTTTTTAAGTCCAAGGGGCGGATATGTATGAAGCCCTCTGGTGCCAAGATAACCGCGTTAAATCCATAAGGTGTAATGGAAATCCTTCCGGATAATTCTCTTCGTTTTATGCCCTTCACCGCATATGTTTTAAAAGTAGGATAAGCGTTTGCAAAATCAGTATCCATGATTGACGACTCAACGGCATAAAATGATGCTGTTGTTCCATCAGGCATTGGAATATCGAATTCTAAAGGTGCCAAAACCGCCTTTGTAGTATTTTGCTTTGGTGCGGTAGAAAGTTGTTGGGCATAGTCATTTAAATCAACAGAAACAACTCTGGAATGGAATCTATCATTATCGGATTGTGCCACCGCATGCATATTCATGCTGATCGTGACTATTAAAAATACACCCTTAACAAGATAGTTCAATGACTTGAATTTTGCCTTTTTGGCAATGATGGCAGTAATAAGTTGAAAAAAATCAAAATAGTATTTATGTCTCATTCTAATAGGGGTTAAGGGGTTTTAGAAAAGATTTATAAGAAAGGTTGTTGGTTATGTTTAGCAGCGTAAATTGAGATTATCCTGTTCAGTGATTGATTTGTGAAGAACAAACTCAACTGAAAGCCTATCAAGCCACATTCCTTCTCGAGAGTTTTTTATACTGCATCATCCTTATGATGCAATGAAGTGACTGGAAGCGCAGAGATTTTTCGATGATTACCTAGACTGCAGATGGGGGTAATTAGAACGAGTGTTTTTTGCTCACGATGTAAGAGATTCGGGCTCATGTCGATTGAAGCTTTTGGTTGAAGAATGTATTATCTTGATTCCGAGACTTAAATTTAATAATTATACAGATTAAAAACATCGAGATTTGGTGAATGGTCAAAAAACGTTTGTGAACGACCGATTTATTCGGTGAATGGAACTTGAAATGATCACTGGACGGTTTGGATTTAATTTGTGTAACTCATGTTTCTCACCTTTAGAAATTCATATTTGGCTGTAGATGCTGATCGCAATAACCTTCTGAAAAGTTGTCACCGGTATATCAGAATATTTTCAGGAAGTGATTTGGACTTACAGAGTATTATCAAAATCAGAAATGAATATAGCTAACTCAAAATGGCTTACGACAAATATCAACATTTGCTTAGAAGATGCTATACTTAAAGTAGATTTGGTTTCTAGACCAGTTTGACTTTAGTCTAGTGAGAAAATTGAATTTAGGAAATGCAGCTATTCTCTACTTGCGCTATTATTCATATCTCCAATCTTGATTCCTTGAACATCCATCGAACCATTATTTAGAATCTGAATAGTAGAAGGGCTGAATACCCATGGCTTTGTATTTGGAAAGTCGACAGTGTTTTCTAAAAGGATGTTCTGGACGAGTGTAATATCTGCAACTGAGATGGCTCCACTGCCATTCGTGTCTCCGGCAGAGCGTAATAGCTCATCTTCTATAATATTCTCTCCCAGTAGATGATTGATCATTATTGTAATATCTGTTACGGTAACACCATCACGAGGATCAGCATCTTTCTCAAATGAGATTGTAAGCGTATCCGAAAGGGTTATGCTATAGGTTCCGTCGGCTCCTGTAGTGGCAAGTACTTCAGCTGTAGATGAATTTATAACTTTAACACCACCTAATGATTGGACTGCCAAATTTCTAATGACTCCAGTGTATGTAATATCTTCTCCTACGGCAATAGTCGAATCTTTAAGGCCATTGCAATTTTCATCGATATCGTTATCAAGAATTTCAATAGCATCTGGATTAATATCTGGATTGTTATCATCACAATCAATATCGGAAGTGAACCCATCTACATCTTTATCTAAGAAAGGTATGGAACCATCACAGTTTTCATCTATTTCATTATCTGGGATTTCCATAGCATCTGGATTGATGTCTGGATTACTGTCATTACAATCCTCGTCTGAATTGAATCCATCCTCATCCTCATCTATTGTAAGCCGTACGCCATCGCAATTCTCATCGATATTATTATTAGCGATTTCCGCTGCATCAGGGTTAATATCTGCATCATTATCATCACAATCCTCATCAGAATTAAATCCATCATTATCAACATCTGTCATCTGAGCTTCTCCATCGCAATCCTCATCAACATCGTTATTTGGAATCTCGTCTGCCTCAGGATTGATATCTGCATTCATGTCATCACAGTCTTCAGTAGAATTAAATCCATCTTGATCTACATCATCATCGAAAAGCAGGGGTATTCCAAAATTTGCATTTACCACTCTATCCATTGTGGAGCCGCCGTTACCGTTTGCAAATACTGCCGCCGCATAAAGTGTAATGGAATCTACATTTATAAATTCTGGCGAAGTCCAAGTAGCAGTATATGTTACCACAGTATCACTACCAAAATTCTTGGCAGGCTTATGCTCGAAGTAGATTCTATTTTCAAAATTTGTGACCGTAGCTTCATCTTCGGGATTAGAAAACGACCCTACATTAACGAGCGTCCCAGAAGAGTCACCCAAGGCGACCAATTGGAAACCACCTTTGCTAACTTGATCACTTGAACTTATCAAACTTACTGTAATATTAAAGGATTCGTTTCGTATAGCAATAGCTGGAAATCCAGCCACTTCTATTCTCCCTTGTATGGCAGCATTACCACCGACATGGCAATTCGCCTGGCTACAAGTAGGCTCGTCCGGTGCACCCGTTCTACCTCTTGGGGGTTGTGAAGAGAAGGATACTAAAATGAATACAGTGCATATAATGCCTATCCAAATCTTCTTAGTTCTTAGTAGCATAGACTATTGGGTCTTAGGGTCAGCACTGCCATTAGTATCACCAATCTTCACACCAATGCTAATGTAAGTTGGATCTGTATTGGGGTCGATTTCATTTGTTGGAGGATCAAATGTCCACGAATCACTATTTGGAAACACTGAATTAAACCCAAGGATAATTCTTTGTAATAATATAATATCTGAAGATGATACTTTATCATCTCCATTTGCATCTGCCGCTTTTAATTGTAAAGCATT
Source organism: Saprospiraceae bacterium (assembly GCA_047634015.1). Taxonomy (GTDB): domain Bacteria; phylum Bacteroidota; class Bacteroidia; order Chitinophagales; family Saprospiraceae; genus JAJRXG01. The sequence continues at coordinate 6,232 of JBLIDB010000199.1, read as the reverse complement.
CTCGATTATCTTCTCTCCAATCAAATGATTTCTCATTAGAACTAAATCGGAAGCAGAAACGCCATTACGGACATCATCATTCTTACGATATGTGACTGAGATAATAGAAGAGACATTATCCAATGTCCATTGACCATTCTCATTTGTCTTTACAGAGTCTATCTCTATATTAGAAGGGATGACCCAAACGTTGGCAATACCTTCATTATCAGAAGTTGTAACCCTTCCGGTTATAGAAGAACTGGAATTCGTCATGCCAAGAATCATATCACAATTTTCATCCACTTGATTATCAGGAATTTCTGTTGCTCTAGGATTGATGTCTGGATCATTGTCATTACAATCTTCATCAGAGTGGAATCCATCATTATCTACATCGACTAAGGCCTTTACGCCATCGCAGTTTTCATCTACGTCATTATTTTCTATTTCTACAGCGGCAGGATTGATATCAGCATTGTTATCATCACAATCTACCTTTGAATTGAATCCATCCATATCCATATCTATAATAAGGGTGTCACCGTCACAATTCTCATCAATATCATTGTTTGGAATCTCATCTGCTCCAGGATTAATAGCTGCGTCATTGTCATTACAATCCACATCAACGTTGAATCCATCATTATCCATATCATCTGGATTATCTCTGACCTCTCTCATCGCATATTTTATAGTTCCAGGCATTTCGTAGTAAGCGATATATGGAGTGTTGTCACTTGCCAAGGCAAGGTTTGTAAGGCCTCCTAATAAGCCAGGGTTACCCTCATCTTCAACTACCACTTCCTGAATCCAGTTATCTCCTGCTTGATACGCATATTTGATAATTTTGCGATCTCCGTAACTAATATGAATATTGTCGTTCGGATCAATTGATATTGAGGTAAGATGCCGTGCCTGTCCGCTTACATCATTCAGTGTATCAATGGTTTCTATAGTCCAATCACTTCCTGATTGGTGGGCTACTTTGATAATTGCCATCGTAGAGGTGGTTTCTACGCCATATACTACATGCATATCTCCATTGCTATCACCAGCGATATCCGGCCACGATCCACCTCCATCTTCTATAGTTTCAATTTCCCATAATTCCCCGTTTTTAGAAATCATATGAAGGGATGCATTGTCAGGATCATAATAGGCTATGTGTGGAGTATTGCTTCCATCTACAGTAATCCCTGTAGAATATTTATACGTGAATTTTGTAGTAGGAAGCGTCTCTTTCTCCCATGGTCTTCCGTTAGCCCGATATGCATATTCCACGCCTGCAGATCCATCAGTTGTTGAAGTATGTACTCCACTTTGACTATCTACTACAATATCATTATCCCAACCGTCATGACCATTATTTGCGATGTCTTCTTTTCGCCACAGGTCTGTTTTTTGATATACGGTTTCGTTTTCAGAATTGTGATCATGAACCGCAATAAGAGGTATCGAATCATTTAATAGAGCGATGGCTGTAGGACCGTAATAATAGCCTTGGTCTACTTCCGACTCATTCTTTTCAATTCCATCAACTAAGGTGTATCTCACCCAACCACTGCTAAAAGACTCATTAACATAGGCGATATGTAAGCGATCCCTACCATCAATAGCCATACCTGGCTTTGTTCCTTCTGCTACAGTTTCAGTTCGCCATGTTTGACCGGTAAGTGGGCTAATTACAGAAAACAAGAAAAGAAAAGCCGCGATATAGAGTATACTGGATTTTTTTGCCATGATTGTCGTGGATTAGTGTACTAAGTTAAGACATAGTGAATACGAATTCTTAGGGTTTTTATTGAGTCTTTCTTATTATTAGTACCACTGCTGAGGCCAATTGATTGCCAATGAAATTATTCAAGTAATAATTACAAAAAGTAGGCTCACTAAGGTGATATGGCAGTGTATTCTCCTTTTTTAGGATAAGTACTTAGAAAGTTACGTCAGTCCGCAAGACTATGATCTGTCTTTGACAACTATTTAATCCGAATTCTATGGAGCTAAGAGGGCGCGTATTTATATCTAATCCGTGAAAGTATATCAGTCTATTGGAAGGTATACTTGACCTTTAGTGACTGCGCGAGCAATTACCAATCTCTGTATTTCAGAAGTCCCTTCATAAATCTGAGTAATCTTAGCATCTCGCATGAGCCTTTCGACATGGTATTCTTTGACATAACCATATCCACCATGTACCTGGACAGCTTCTATAGATGATTTCATCGCCACTTCAGAAGCATATAATTTAGCCATAGCTGCTGCAGTAGCGTACTCTTTGCCTTGATCTTTGAGCCAAGCAGCACGATAAACCATCATTCTTGCCGCTTCAACTTCCATCGCCATATCCGCGAGTTTGAAGGCTATCGCTTGATGTTGATTGATCGGTTTGCCAAATGTCTTGCGTTCATGAGAGTAGGCGAGGGCCATTTCATATGAACCAGCCGCAATCCCTAATGCCTGTGCTGCAATGCCAATACGACCACCATCAAGTGTCTTCATGGCATATTTGAACCCAAATCCATCAGGGCCCAGTCTATAGTTTTTAGGCACTTTTACATCACTAAACATTACCGAACTAGTATCCGAAGATCTGATGCCTAGTTTATCTTCTTTAATACCGGTAGTCACACCTTCCCAGCTTGCGTCGACAAGTAGCGCATTGATGCCCCGATGTCCAGCTTCTCTATCCGTTTGCGCGATCACGACATAAGCTCCTGCTTTCTTGCCGTTAGTAATCCAGTTCTTTGTGCCGTTAAGAAGATAGTAATCACCCTTATCCTCGGCAGTAGTTTGCTGACTTGTAGCATCACTTCCGGCTTCTGGTTCTGAAAGACAAAATCCACCGATCATTTCACCGGAAGCTAGTTGAGTGAGGTATTTTTCTTTGATTTCCTTATTTCCATATTTCTCTACTCCCCAGCAGACTAAAGAATTGTGTGCCGACATAATCACGGAACAAGAATTGTCAACTTTAGATATCTCCTCTAATGCTATCACATAAGACAAGGTATCCATTCCAGTTCCTCCATATTGAGGATCTGTCATAATTCCCATAAATCCCATTTCTCCCATGAGCTTTACTTGCTCCGTTGGATGCGTCATATCTCTATCTCTATCGATGACACCGGGTTTTAATTCATTTTGAGTAAGATCTCTTGCTGCCTGACGTATTAGTAGGTGTTCTTCGCTTAAGGAAAAGTCCATGAGTAGATATATTTTTTTTTTATAAATGCGGACTACAAAGGTAGGGATTACACTTTCCGTATTCTATAGAAAAATTTGCGGTGTCATTACTAATGCTTCGTTTAATACATTTTGATCCAACCCCAATTCTATTTTATTTTTATTAAAATATTGAATCATCTTTTCCATTGGCATATTTCCTACGAGTTCATCCTTAGCCATAGGACATCCACCGTATCCCTTGAGCGCTCCATCAAATTTTCGACATCCGCTCTTATAAGCCGCATTAACTTTTTCTTCCCAGTTATCGGGTCGAGTATGTAGATGTGCGCCAAATTCTACTTCAGGGAATCGCGGAATGAGATTTTGGAATAAATAGCGAATACTTTCAGGTGTGGAAACTCCAACAGTATCAGAAAGTGAAAAGCAACCAATACCCATAGCCACTAAGTCACTTACCCATTTCTCTACGATATCCACACTCCATTCATCTCCATATGGATTGCCAAATCCCATAGAAATATATAGGACTACTTTTTTACTATTCTTGATGGCTATACTTTGTATGTCAGCAATACGGAGCATGGACTCTTCGATCGTGGCGTTGGTGTTCCTCATTTGAAAAGTCTCACTAATGGAAAAAGGATAACCAAGAAAATCAATCTCCTGATGCACTGCAGCATCATACGCACCGCGTTTATTCGCGACTATAGCCAAAAGCTTGCTTTTTGAATTTGAAAGCTCTAAAAGATCCAGCACTTTCGCCGTATCGCGCATCTGTGGGATTGCCTTTGGAGAGACAAAACTGCCGAAGTCAATAGTATCAAATCCTGCTCTAAGTAACTTATTGATGTATTTGGCTTTCAGTTCCGTGGGGACGAACTCTTTAAGTCCTTGCATCGCATCGCGAGGACATTCTATAAGCTTAAGCATTGAAATAGAGTGTGTTATACATTAAGCAAATGTATGCTTTTGAAAGATATGAATCTTAGATAAGTAGAATGTGCTGAAATATTTAAAAAATTATCATCAATATGAATAGGGGGGAGCGCTGAAAGTTATTGTCTTATTACCAAATGACCTGATTTATGGCCACTATTGGAAACATAGAAAGAGGACCCCAGTCCTTATTGAGTGAATACCTAAGAAGTATCCCTTTTTTGGCTGGCATATCTGAAGCTGATCACATGATTTTGGAACGCTCTGCTTCGTTTCTTACATTAAAACGATTTGAGATTTTATTTTATCGTGGGGACGTTAACGAGCATCTCTATTATGTATGTGCTGGAATGATGAAGGTGAGTTCTCATCTTTCATTGGGAAGAGAAGTAATTCGAAAGATTTGTCATCCTGGTATGTTATTAGGAGAAGAGAGTCTTTATGGAGAGAAGCAACATAGTGGGATTGCTCAGGCATTAGATAGACATACACATATCGTCAAGATAAAGTCCACGATATTGCGTCAAATGATGAAATCTGATGCATATGTAGCGGTACAATTATTTGATTATGTCGGAGATCGATTAAAGAAAAGTGAGTATAGGCTTGAATCTGTAATTGCCGAAGATGCACGAACGCGAGTTATTAACTTTCTTAAAGAAAATGCATTGTTGTATGGCAACAAAGTAGGTTTTAACGAACTTCTGTTAAAGCATAACTATACGCAACAAGATATTGCTGATTTTACGGGCACCTCTCGTCAGACAGTAACCACAATATTGAATGACCTTAAGAGATCTAATGTGATTGCAATGAATAGAAGAAGAATACTTATCCGAGACGTAGAACATCTCGCATAGTAAGAAAAACCCTTGCTAATTGGAACAAAGAAAAACCCTCGAGAGACCTTCTCAGAAGGTTTTTATTTGAATTTAATTAGATGAACCTATAATGTTCATTGCCATATCGATAATTCTTTCATCATCTATATGGACAATCCCACCATCTGGTCCGGGTTGAAGATGTAATCCGGCTACGCCGCCTTCTTCATATTTCTTAGCTCCGAAATAATTTCTTATAGTCTGTTCTTTCAAGTTTAACTGGTTGGCAATTTTACTGATACTTCCAGTAGGCAGTTGATGCTTGATTTCCCTTAACTTCTCATAAGTGATATTCATTCGATCTAAAGTTTTGATTTTACCTATAAATTTAGTTAAATATTTCGAATAATGCCATTTATGCGGCATATAAACACGAGAAAGGGTGGGTTTTTGATTTTGATTTCAGAAAGACTTGAAAGAGGACCGCAGACTGAGTCGGGATCTTCTTGGAAATGTCCAAATGGTATATATAAGACAAAAAAAATGTGCCCTCAGATCTCCACCTGAAGGCACTACTCATTTTAATAACCAAAACTCAATACATTATATTCAAATAGTATGCCAAGTGTTTTGTACTCCTGATATTTCACCATTTTTAATATTTTTAGTTTAGTTGAATATTTATCCAAGAATTTATTCAACATAAGTTGTTTTAGGTTGATTATATTTTATTGCAAATGAAGTGGTCGATGTTAAACTGCGTAGATTAAATTGAATAGCATCATGCGAAATGAAAGCGGAGAGATCTTTCAAAATCAGAATGTATTTGTTTGTATTGGTTGAATATCATGTATAGCCATGATTAGTATCATATAAAGGAGAGAGGGGTGACATTATTTTGCAGGATTATAAATTATTGAGTGTGCTTACATGCCAATAGAGTCTTGGCATAAATGTGAATAATTCAAGTTGTAAAAGTGTATTGTCTGATCTACATTGTGGGTCATGCACGGAGAACTATAATCCATTACTTCGTGGATTAGATATAGGAATCAGGGAGAATTTAAACCAAAACAAGACCGAAATCTCTTTGAAAAGGGGGGAGTATATATTTAGACAGGATACTTACCCTTCAGGATTATTTTGTTTGAGTAAAGGAAAGGTTATTGTATCAAAAGTGGATAGTAGCGGAAATATCGCCAAAAGGGTCGTTTTCCGATATTATGACTTTCTGGAGTGGACTCAATTATTAACCTTCATAAAGAAGTGACATTCTTGGGGATTTCGGATTATGTCACTGGGCA
>JBLIDB010000198.1:0-9433 GCA_047634015.1 Saprospiraceae bacterium | reverse complement strand
CAAGTATACCGACCACGAGGACAAGTGTTGAAGAGCCCATAACTGCAGGTAGACTAAGGTGATAATAGAAAATGAAGGATTTAATATACAGAAAAATGGAGGGTATGCCTTGCACCATAAAATGAATCGTAAAAGTATTCGAGCCATTAAAAACTACTACATCTGCCTCCAATTAGCACATCTTATTGATCAGTTACACAATAAATCAATACAAATCCGAAAAGACATCAATATCAGTATTCGTAAATTATGGGAATACTTTTGTTCGGCATTGTCGATGCTTGATTCCTTACCCATAGCGCTACAAAAATCTAAATACAATTACCTATACTGACCTCCTGATAACAATTATAGAACCTAAGGCAATAACGCCTCCGATTCTTTAATACCGATAATTAATTAAGGTAGAAAATATCTCCTCAATGAATACTTAACCAGGTATCGAAGAGGATTCCTTTGCCGCTGACGAAATACACTATTTCTATCTTAAGATAGCCGTACTCACGCCGAATTGCTGCATATTATTGTTATTTTTCATTTTTCGACAAAAAATAATCGATTTTCGCTCACCTTTTGAAAGGTGTTGGTTTAATTTTACTTCAGATTTGACCTATAAATTGTGAGTTATATCGTTTTGGAGGTGATCTCTTTTTGCTTTTAAATTGCTCACTTGTCTTTGAAAACAGCTTTTTTACTTTAGCAATTACTTCGAGAAAATGAAGGGGAGGGATGGAGTCATTGATAATTGGTGTAAATTAAGTTATGGTTCAAAAGAAGTTTCATACTAAGGCTATTTGGAGAAGTGATCAATCCTATAGTGGAAATTCATCTTCTTCCAAAACACATACTACTTTGATAAAAGGGAAACTCCCTTTAGTAATATCTGCAGCAAAAGAGTTTAAAGGAGATGGAACAAAATATAATCCAGAAGACTTGCTTCTTACTGCACTGACTTCTTGCCATATGATGTCTTATTTCTATGTCTGTCAGCAAAATAATATAGATCTTATCTCATATGAAGATGAAGCAGAGGGTATCCTTTCATTGAATAAGGATGCAAGTGGTGCATTTAGTCTAGTAACCTTACGTCCTAAAGTTCAGATATCAGAGGGCAACCATTTGCAATTAGCGAAAGAGCTACATAAGCAAGCACATGAGTTATGTTTTATAGCCAATTCTTGCAATTTTGAGATAAGAATTGTGCCAGTGCTATTTGTGTGATTCAACGAAAGGTGTTACTCGCGGGATAGAGATTGTTGAAAAGGCTTTATTTTGTGGCAAGCAAGGATGGCCGAAAAACTCCCTATGGCGGATACTATAAACAAAACACTGTTAAAGATAGATAAGCTGGATGTCAGATTTCATGTTAAGCAGCGTGATATACATGCAGTTAAGCAAATATCATTTAGCATTGAGAAGGGCCAAAGTATTGGTATTGTAGGTGAGTCGGGGTCAGGAAAGTCCGTAACGAGTTTATCCCTTTTAGATCTCTTTCGCAAGAATGAATCAGTCCACAGAAATGGTGCTGTGGAGCTCGCTATAGGTGATCAGTTATTTATATTGAATGAGATCTCTGATGAGGTTCTAAATGGAATCAGAGGAAGGCAAATAGGATTAGTACTTCAGGAGCCCGGAAGTACATTAAATCCTGCTCGTAAATGTGGTAGGCAAATAGAAGAAGTGCTTAGAATCCATAAGATCGGAGATCAATCCAAAAAGAAGGAAATCGTATTAGAGGCATTAGGAAAAGTAGCTTTATCTGATACGGATCGAATATACAATTCATATCCACATGAGCTTAGTGGCGGAGAACTCCAACGAGTTTGTATAGCGATGGCGATAATTTGTAATCCTTTACTTCTTATTTGTGATGAGGTTACGAGTTCATTAGATGTTACTATCCAAAAGGAGATAATTGATTTACTTAAAGAGCTGCGGCAACACCTCAATCTTACCTTACTTTTCATTTCTCATGATCTGGATGTGGTAAAAGAACTTTGTGATCATGTCCTAATAATGAAGGATGGCAAAATTATAGAAAGAGGAAAAACGCTAACAATTTTCTCAAATCCACAGCAAACCTACACTCAAGAGCTCTTGGATAATAAGCCATCTCTATCCCAAAACATGGTGAATTCATCAGTTGAGATAAGCGATGATAAAATATTAATAATCAATGATTTAGGCCATCGTTATAGAACAAAGAGGAAAAGTATTTTAAGATCTGTAGAATATGACACTGTGCTTCATGCCATATCCTTCTCGTTGCGAAAATCCGAAATACTAGGAATTGTTGGAGAATCTGGTTCTGGTAAAACAACTATTGCCAAAGCGATTGTAGGAATGATAAAACCCACAAAAGGAGAGATCAATTACTACACAGCCGATCATAAACTGGTAAGACTTGGCATTAAACCAAGGAGAGATATCCAATTGATCTTTCAAGATCCATATAGTGCTCTAAATCCTTCAATGTTTATAGGTAAAAGCTTATATGAATTGATATCTTTTCATGGATTATACTCGAAGTCCGAGATTGATAATAGAATTTCGATTCTCTTGAACCAAGTAGGTCTATCCAATGATTATTATGATAGATTACCACAAGCGCTTTCCGGAGGACAAAGGCAAAGAGTCTGCATCGCGAAGGCGTTAGCACTAGAACCAAGAATTCTTATTTGTGACGAATGCGTGTCAGCATTGGACGTTACTGTGCAAGCCCAAATATTGGAATTACTATTAAAAATTCGAGATGAACTCGATCTCAGTTTACTTTTTATAAGTCACGATCTCGCTGTGATTAATATAATTTGTGATCGTGTTATTGTTATAAGCAGTGGAGAAATCGTTGAATCTGGAAGCCCTCAGGATATTATTCACAATCCACAGAATACCTATACAAAGGAGCTTATCCAGAGTATTCCAGGTTTTCAAGCAAATTGATTACGACTGATTCAAAGTTCCAATTAGATTCTTTTTTTGAGAAACATTAACCTTTAAGTAACTTTTACCTACGTTTCAACGTATTACTATTGTAATTATGTTTAAAGGATTACTTACTGAAAATCTTTGAAATGCGGACAAAATCATTGCGTAAACTGTTGTTTACATTAATTTGCTTCTCGCTATTATTACTTTTCTGTTTTCTTGCTCTAAGAATACAGACTACTGGAGAGAATGGAAGTCTTGGATTATTGGATAGTGCACAAAATAGTGGCTTTCAATTTAACCGAGTATTACGCTCTGTAATTCGAATATTGACGTACTCGATTTAAGTTGCTGTCCATTCAAGAAATCTCTGATTCTCATTATTCCTTTGCCTTCTGGCTTAATCTTCTCTAAGAAAATCCAACCTCCATCACAAGCAATTCCTAAGTAAGATTTACCATCACTCACTACACTTCCTAATGTATAAGTATGTTTATTAAAAGTATAGGAGGCTGATATGACTTTTATCTTTTTGTCTAAGATGTGAATCCATGAAAGGGGATAGGGGCTAAGGCCACGTATTAGATTATAAATATTAAGAGGCGTTTCGTTTGTTTTAATCTCACAATCTTCATGAAATATTTTTGGTGCTTTTGAAACCTTGGTATCATCTTGTTCTAAGAGCTTCAAAGAGTCTGATTCCAATGCTTGCAAGGTTCGGACCATAAGTTGAGCTCCTGCCAACATCATCTTATCATGAACATCACCTACGTTGTCTGATTTCTCTATTGCAACTTTCGCTTGAAGTGCGATACTTCCAGTATCAATTTCGTGCTTCAGCTTGAAGGTAGTTACACCTGTATATTCTTCGCCTCTGATAACCGCCCAATTGATAGGTGCGGCACCTCGATAAGCAGGAAGTAATGATCCATGAAGGTTATAAGTTCCTAATGGCGGCATGTCCCATACTGTAACAGGCAACATCCGAAATGCTACAACAACTTGGATATCGGCCTTCCATGAGCGCAATTCGTTTTGAAGTGCAGGGCTTTTGAGGTTGGTCGGCTGTAAGACAGGTATATTACTTTTTACTGCGAACTTCTTCACCGCAGACTCGATTACTTGTTTCCGACCTCTTCCCCCAAGTCTATCTGGTGCGGTTATTACGCCTACCACATTATAAGAAGCCTTAATAAGAGCATCAAGTGTAGCAACAGCAAAATCTGGTGTTCCGAGAAATACAATTCTCATTTCTTAACTTTTTTAATCTTCTAAAATCCTTCTAAAAGTGCCCAAAGATGAATTAAAAAGTGTTCTTATGCCTGAATTCTATAAGCGTCGACATATATATTATATTTACATATTTAAATAATTCTCTTTCAGCGACGTAGGATAAGTCTCTGCGTCTTATAGGTATTAGAAGTTTTTGGGAAATCAAATAAGATGACTACGAATATCTGATTGACAACCAGCCCAATTCTTAAGTCACTTCTTAGCTTCAGCAACATTAATTATGAAAAATCGATTTTTACTTCTTCTTAGTTTCGTGGTAATCGGACATTTTGATGTGTCAGGTCAGACGAAGATCAGTGGATTTATATATGAAACTGGGAATAGAGGTTATATAAATTAGGCGGTAGTTACACTTTCCAATAAGAAAGAAACTGAGTACTATGGACAATTGACGTCGGATGAGTCTGGAGCATACGAATTCACGGTTTCAGGACCTGGGACATTTCTGCTATCAGTCGACAAGAAACCTTATTTCAACCATAAAGAAATAATCGTTATTGATGCTTCTCACGGTAAATCCGTTTATTTAAAACATGCACTAAAAAGAAACTCGGGGTATATTTTTGAAATCACAATTGCTGAGAAGGATCCCATTCCAGATGCTCCAACAGATGCATTAAAAGGAGCCCTGGTAGAAGTTTATAATAATACCAAGAGGGAAGAGGTAATGGTAATTGAAGGTCTAGAAATTCCAGAATTTAAGGTGGATCTGTTAACGGGAAATCACCATACGCTCCTGATTCGAAAAGAAGGATTTCTTTCCAAGAGGATGGAAGCTTTTGTAGATGTAGAAGGATGCATATTATGTTTTGAAGGAATAGGAAGTGTCAACCCTGGTGTCTCCGACAATTTAACAGAAGAAAACTCAATGGGAGTGCTATTAGCTAATGTTGAAATGGACCGATACTTTGCTGGAAAGGTGATAGGACTTAATGACATATACTATGATTTTGGTAAAAGTAAAATCACAAAGGATGCGGCGCATGAATTGCGAAAAGTAACGGAATTTTTAAAAGATAACCCGAATCTCAAAGTAGAATTGGGTTCGCATACGGACAGTAGAGGAGGCGCAAGCGCTAATATATCGTTATCTGAAAAGAGAGCCCGTTCTGCTGTTGAATACCTTGTAAATAAAGGAGGGATTATAAAGGAAAAAATAGCTTTTAAAGGATATGGGGAAACGATTCTAACGAATAACTGCGGAGATGGAGTACAATGTACTGATGAAGAACATAGGCTCAACCGACGAACGGAACTTAAAGTGCTTGATGTAATAAATGAAGGAATGCAACGATGACTTCGTCAGATGAAAGCGGAAGAATTCATGGATGAAATTCTTGCAGATCTGGATAATGTAGGTCAGATAAAAGTGAAAGAAGGGCAAACGATAGATCAAGTGATCGCTGAACGAGGAGAAATGCATTCAACGTTTATCTCAGATCCAAGTCAAATAGAGGAAGTAGTAGTAGTATCAGCGCAAGTAAAAGAAGAGATTTCAAATATAGAAATTGTAAAACCTGCAGAAAGGGAGCAGTTAGAAACTTCTACTATTCGAACTCCAAGAGAAACACCAAGAAAGGTTATAAAGGCTGTGCCCTGTTGATAATGTCAAAATAGAAGAAATTCAAACAGAGCGTACTATAGAATCAACTGTTTCCCAAATTAAGGAAGCTGAAATATCTAAGGATAGAGAATTAATTGAATTGCTGGAAATGTTGGATGACGAGGGTTTTGTGGTTGATGAAGATGATATAGCAAGTAAGGCTCCTAAGGCAGTCGATATTTCTGAAAAGGTAGACATGTCAAAAGGGGAAGGCAATGTAGTTGCAGAAAAACCTGAAACGACCTCGCTTCCAGAAGCCCCAAAAGCTGCCAAAAAAACAATTATCTTAGTCTCAACTCCTGCTCCAACCACATCTCAAGCCGGAACTAAGGAGCGTAATAATACGGCTGTAGAAGAATGGATCCGTCCTGGAGCATCCAATTATGTTCTACCAAGTACGCTAATCGAAAACTTAAAAGATCGTTACAGTCCTGATTATTCGGGATATAAAATAGTAGTGATATTTAGCAGGTTTGAATTACCCAAAGAGCATAATATATTTTCTAAATACGATGATGTCGATATCTATACCACGGCAGATGGCAACAAACTATATATGGTAGGTGCTCATAACTCCAAAAAAGAAGCCTATTCACATATGAATACAAAGCTTAAGAAGCCATATCCACATAGCTATGTGGTGGGGTTTGAAAATGGTATTAGAATCTACTAAATCTCTAAGTACAGTCCCTAAGTTCTTAATCTGCAATTCGATTAAGATTTATACTGACAGAGAATACTGTTATAGGTGCAGAGTCAAAACGCCCCCTTTCTATATGTGAGCGAGGATTAGAAATAAGTGTGAGTTGATCGGAAGTATTAAAATTAATCAAGTGTCGATCTACAAATGCTTCTAAAGTCTGAATAAGATGTGCTGCAATTACAAACAGCCATGCACGCTCTTTTGCCGTTTTGGCGGCTTGTTGTTGATCAAAAGCTTCTGTTGCGGATGATACCTCAACCTCTTGACCAAGGCGATTTATAATAGGATCACATACGGGAGTGATATCAGGATCTAAAAAACCTAAGCGACAGGTTTCCCATTTTTTGGAATTTCCTATGCTCTGGACTAAATTATAAATAGAAAAGCCTTCCCCAGCCCAAACTATCGGCGCCTTCCACCATCTTCTATTATATAACTGTCCACCGCCAGGAGCGATTAAAGAATAGAGTGCTGCTTTACCGGGTTGACCATAAAAAATACTCTTAAAAGAATTCTGTTTTTCATACTCAACTTCAGTCTCAAGAAAAGAAGTGTCAACTGTTTCTTGCCCATCCGCGACTGATGCCCATAAGCCGCATACCATCAAGGAAAGTACTATCGACACTCGGTTTATGGGTAATTTATTTGTCAAGTATGCGATCAATGATATCATTAAATTCCCGATCAGAGGAAAAAGATATTTTTATTTGCCCCTTTCCTTTATCAGAACGGTTGATTCGAACATTCGTACCGAAAGTATCTGATAAGTCTTCTATGATACCTGCAATACCTGGGTGTTCCGTTTTTGCAGGAGCTACTGGTTTAGTCTTTCTGCTTGTTAGATTCTTGACAAGGATTTCTGTTGCTCGAACAGAAAGACCTTTAGAAAGGATCTCTCCTAATGCCATTGTTTGACGTTCGATTTCCACTATTCCTGCTAAGATCTTAGCGTGACCTAGACTTAAGCTGCGCTCTTTTAATGCTTTTTGTACTGAAGGAGCAAGTTTTAAGACTCTAAGGTTGTTAGAAATAGCGCTTCGACTCTTACCTAAGCGCTCAGATAGTTCTTCGTGTGTAAGATCACATTCATCTATAAGGCGTTGGTACGAGATGGCAATTTCAACTGGATTAAGGTCAGCTCTCTGGATATTCTCCAAAAGTGCCATTTCGAGCATACCTTGGTCATCTGCCTCACGTATAAAGACTGGAACTTTAATTAATCCCGCTAATTTAGAAGCGCGCCATCTACGTTCCCCTGAGATGATTTGGTATTTCTTAGCATTTAACCTTCGAACAGTAATAGGTTGAATCAGACCATGTGTTTTAATGGAAGTCATCAGCTCGTTTAACTGATCTTCATTAAACTCTTTACGAGGCTGATAAGGATTGGCCTCTATGCTTTTTATATCAATTTCGCCTGTTCCAGAACTTACCTCAGGTATTTCCTCTGGAGCAGCTGTGTTATTAGCGGTCCTTGATTCCTTTTTATCTATGTTCGCAAGCAAAGCTCTAATTCCTTTACCTACGTCCTTTTTGTTGGTTTTACTCATATTAATCGGTTATTTCAACCATATCGTTGTTGTACTTTAAAAACTCAGTGGCTAATTCAAGAAAATTAATGGCTCCTGTACTGGTAACATCATACATGATGACTGGCTTACCCACACTCGGAGATTCACCAATTTTTGAATTCCTCTGAATGATCGTTTTAAAAACATGATCACTCACCATATCATGAATTTCATTGGCGACCATATTTGCCATTCGCAGGCGCGAATCGAACATCGTTAGCAGAATTCCCTCTATTTCCAATCCAGAATTGAATTGATTCTTAATTCCAAGAATCGTATTCTTGAGTTTACTCAGACCTGTAAGAGAGTATACTTCGCATTGGATTGGGATGATAACACTATTCGCAGCGGTGAGGGCATTGATAGTTATTAGACCCAAAGAAGGAAGACAATCTATCATAATATAATCGTAGTCATCTTTTACCTTCTTAAGCGCCTTTTTAAGCGCGTACTCTCTTTTCTTTTGGTTTACTAACTCAATTTCCGCACCTACGAGATCTATACTGGAAGGTAAGATGTCGAGATTAGGAACTATGGTAGGTATGATAGCCTCTTTAATTCTACTGGAATCCATAAGGCAATCATAGATATTGGTCTTTACATCCTCTTCCGCGATTCCTAAACCGGAAGTTGCGTTTGCCTGCGGATCTGCATCCACTAAAAGGACTTTTTTATCCAATACAGCTACGGCTGCTGCCAGATTTATAGCTGTAGTTGTTTTACCAACTCCGCCTTTTTGATTTGCAATTGCTAAGATTTTTCCCATACTATATGTCGATAGATTCTGATATTTCTAATAGTGTTAAGTCCATCCCAGCATCTTTAAATGTTGACACAGCTGTATTATGATCAATTTCAATATATGGGAAGGTATCATAATGACACCCAATTATTTTCTTGCAATCGATAAATTCTGCCGCTACAACTGCATCATTAATCCCCATAGTGAAATTATCACCAATCGGCAGTAAAGCTACATCCAACTTAGGATACAAGCGAGGTATCAGCTGCATATCCATCGTTACTGCCGTATCTCCTGCAATATAAATCGTTGCCTCTTCATTCATTAAGATAAAGCCCGCAGGATTACCTCCGTATGTTCCATCTGGGAGTACACTACTGTGAACTGCATTAACTATGGCAAGTTGGCCGAATTCAAAATCCCATCTTCCCCCGTGATTCATTGGATGATATTTAAAGTTTTTTCCCCCATAATATGAAGCGACCTCGTAATTGGCCACGATAGTTGCTTCTGTTCTCTCGGCTATCTTCTCCACATCTGCTACATGATCACCATGTCCGTGAGTCAGTAGGATATAATCGCATTGAATGACA
>JBLIDB010000197.1:0-9497 GCA_047634015.1 Saprospiraceae bacterium | reverse complement strand
AAGGATGGACGTATATATTCGGACATGGAACTATAGTAGAGTCTATATTCAAAATTATCTTTTGCCTTTTCGTAGTATTGGGTTGTATGATACAATTGGATGCCGTATTAGATTTCTCAGATGCAATGGTGTTTTTAGTTGCATTGCCCAATGTTATCGGACTATACATTATGGCTCCGATTATAAAGCTAGAATTAAAAAGCTATCAGCGACGATTGAAAGACGGGAGTATTCCTTCTTTTAGGAAATAGAGCAGCCGTATGCCCCAAAGTTATATAAGACGGAATCCAATATGGTTTTGGAGTATAGGGGATAATGGATTGGGCGAGACTTAGACCAGGGTTATAATTGTATTTGTTCGAAGTATGGAACTTCTACTGAAATCTCCCTAAGTCTCAGTGAGATCAAAGAATAAACGGATACTATAAAGTGATTTTTATATTGAACTTTAAATCTTGCTTAACAGTAAGGATGCTAACGAATTGAATCAATTGGACGGATGTCAATAGTCGAGGGTTATTATAATCCTTAATCTAATAAGACATATGAATATTTACTAATTAAATTTTTTTTATCAATGAAAGAAGGACTCAGTAAAAAGAAATCAGAAAAACAATTGGATAAAGCTTTAATGTCAGATCTTCAAGTAGACAAAGAAGAGTTGAAAAAGCTCAAGAAGAAGTTGTTAAAAGCAGAGGCCCGCCCAGAGCGAGGTATAGAGACTTGGTTTAGGTTGACATCTAAAAATCTTTATAGCCGACTTCAGATAGTCGATACAAAAGCGAATATTCTAATTACAGCTAACTCTATAATCATTTCCGTAGTGCTTGGCAGTCTTTATACGAGATTAGATCAGGATCCTCATCTGATTTATGCCGTAGGAGGAATGATTCTTACAAATGTACTTTCGATAGCTTTTGCCACCCTCGCGACAATACCGAGTAAACAAGAAAACGTAGATTTGGAACAGAATACAGATGTCAAGCATAATTTAATGACGTTTGATGGTTTCTATAAAATGCCTCAAAAAGAATATGCCGCGACGGTTATGAATTTGGTAGAAGATGGTAAAACACTTTATGAATCAATGATAACCGACATACATAGCTTAGGAGTTATTTTATCTCGAAAATATAGGCTGATTAGAATATCCTATTTAGTATTTTTATATGGTGTTATTTTATCCGTTCTGGCCTTCGGGTTATGCCATTTGATGTTTTAGCTTATTCAGTTGGAAGAGCACTAAAGAAATAGAGTATGAGTAAGACAGTAACTATTAAGTATTTGATAGGCTTGGGGATCTTGGGAAGTATTCTTGTAGGGATAGGAGAATATTTTCTTCATTTCTTGCCCGGAGGCCCTGGGGGAGAAGTTAGCATGTTAGAACATGTTCCATTAGCACGTGCAAGTAAGGGGCACTTCTTTGCAGTCTTTGGAGCACCCTTATATTTTGTGGGATATTATGGTCTCAAAGAATACTTCAAAGCTACGAATGCAACCTTAGCACACTTGCTTTATATACTTGGCACCTTAGCTTTTTTTATTGGAGGAATATGGATTTCTTCAAGATATTTTGGGGCAGAAGTTTTACAAAGAAGTCTTGGTACTCCCGACTACGATTTTTATTTAAAATCATACGAAGATCATTATCAGATATTGGTCTGGGCCTTAAGGGTAATCATAGCTTCCATATCAGTAGTATTCGTGCTTCTGATTCTAAAGAGTAAGGAGAGATTGCCTAAGTGGTTAGTGCTTTTCAATCCACTTCTTTTGCTAATCGTCGTAATATCTTCTTTGGTTTGGTTCAAACCATTGGGAGTTCATATCGCACCAATCGCGATGAATGTAACGCATTTTATATTTTTTGGAATCTTACTTTTTCAAATTAGTAAGGAGACTTCTTTGAAATAGTCTACAATAAAACGACTAACAAAATGAAAAAAATACTATTAACCCTTCTTGCGATCATCGTGGTAATAATTGTGGCAGCTTTGTTTTTTTTTTAAAGAGATGCTAAGAACCCATACCAAGAAACTACTTGGGGACGCTATGCTGGTTCTTGTGCTACGGAAGAAGCTCCTGATAAGGATTTTGGTAAGCAATTCCATTCTTGCGATTATTCAGTTGATAAAAAAGAGATTCCTGTTTTCGAATCAGTAGATTTTCCTTTTACGAATAAGTATAATGGAGAAAAGTCTTTACCACTAATGGCTTCTGCTATGATAGATGTTGATAATGATGGTATTGATGAAGTCTTTGTAGGAGGTGGATTAGGGCAAGAAGATGGTCTTTATAAATATAGCAATGGTTCGTTTGTAGAATCGAATCATATACTTCCAGTCAAGCCTCAAAATTCAAGTACTTATGGCGCGGTTTCTTTTGATTTGGATAATGACGGGAATACGGACTTGTTTTTAACCACGGATGCCGGAGTATTATGGTATCGCAATACAGGGACAGGTTTTGAAATTTTGAAAATCGATGTTCCTTTTGATGAAAAGTCCATTGGCGTTTCTGTAACATTTGGAGATATCAATAGAGATGGGCATGCAGATATGTTTGTAAGTAATTACATTAAGAAGGATAAAATGGAGGGTCAAACAATTTTTAAAGACTTTGCATACGGTGGTTCAAGTTTATTAATGTTGAACAAGGGGGACAATACTTTTGAGGATGTTACGGAAAGATTTGGGTTGACGTATGTGCATAATACCTTTATGGCGATTTTTGTAGATATGGATAACGATGGATTTCTGGATCTTGTGGCTGCTCATGATACTGGAGAAGTGCGCACTTATAAAAATGAAGGAGGTCAGAAATACTCAATGAAGCCGAACCCTACTACTAGGAAATACGCTTATCCTATGGGGATTGCTGTTGGGGACTATAATAATGATGGCAACATCGATTTCTTCTTTTCCAATGTAGGTAGCTCTGTTCCGGTGTTTATGGCTCGTGGAGATTTAGCGGAGGAAGATGTTTTTATAAAGGATTGGATACTTTTTAGAAATAACGGAGATTTTACCTTTACAGATGTAGCAAAAGAGACCAAGGTGGCAGATTTTGAATTTTCTTGGGGTGCTATTTTTGAGGACTTTAATCTGGATGGGCGACAGGATCTTGTTGTCGCTGAAAATTATGTGGATTTCCCTCCTCATAAATTATTCAAATTGCCTGGCAGGTTTTTACTTCAAAGAGCGGACGGAACTTTTGCCGCGGTTGAAGATCAGGCGGATGTGGTTAATAAAATTTTTGGGATAACTCCTTTGTCTAGTGATTTTAATCAGGATGGATATCCAGACTTAGTTTTTCCAAATTTAAATGGAACTGTACAGGCGCATATGAACAAAGGAGGTGATGCAAACTATATTGCAGTGCGACTCCCAGAAAATGCAAAATTTGTTGGTGCAAGAATTACTGTAACTAAAAATGATGGTACTACTATGACTGATGCCTATGTAACAGGTGAGGGTTTAGTAAGCGACCAAACGTCAACTGTTACATTTGGATTAGGCGATGATACTGAAGTGCGATCCGTTAGTTTGGCTTTATCCGATGGAACCACTCAAAGTATCAGTAAGCCGAAGGTTAATGTAGTCAATACTATAGAGTAATGAAATTACTATTGCAATTTCTAATTATTCTAATAGCTTTTGTTGCTACATATGGAACGTATGGCTTGGTAGTTAATGAATGGAGAATTGGTGATATCTGCCCTAAAATAGTTGGTTTCCCTGCTTGCTATATTGTTTTGCTTTGTTTTACGAGTGCGCTTATATCGAGTGTTATTCCAAATGCGAGAGCTAAATGGATCTATTTTGGATTTGTGGGGATCGTAACAATTATTGCTATGACTGGTTCAATTGGAGAATTGGCCGGCGTAACCAAATGCCCAAGAACGGATAGTGGCATTCCTATGTGCTATATCTCAATGGGTATTTGTCTTAGTTTATTGATACTAAAAATGACTAAGATAAAACTTGATAGCGCCGAATAGGGAAATTATAAGACTATTGAAGTGTAAAGTTAGCTACTAATTTTAATTTGCTGATAGGAGAAGTGTTTTTCAGCCACGACTCTTTCTATCAATTTATGAAATATAGTTTCTTTATAAATGGACCTATTGATCCTAAAACAATATTCATCAAAATACCTTTGGATATGCCCTTTACTAACATGAGCAAAGGTTGTTCTAATCCATGATTTCACTTGATGTATTATCGTATGTATTTGGATGAAGTTTTTTCCTCCTTCACTTTTCAATTGTGTTATTTGGTATTCTTTCGCCAATGGGCCGTATCCTCTCCACTGATCTGTTGTGACTTGTGCTGATTGTGAGATATGATCTTCGAATATTCCTTTCAATGAGGATGAACTGTAATCATCAATAGATTGAATATACACTCGCTTAATGCCTTGATTCTTTGTAAGCTCTATTGCACATATGGCCTTAGCTTTCTTCGTGTCATAACTCCTACCTTGCTTGCCTGTCTCATGCCCTCCAACTACAAATTCATCAACTTGAATATCTCCTTCCATTTCCATACTTTGAGATGATTGCATAGCTATGCGTATCTTCTTTGTAAACAACCATGCTGTGGGACGACTTATTCCGTAACGTTTAGCCAACTGGGAATCTGACATGCCTTTCGTACTTGCGGTCATCTCAAAAGCGATCATAAAAGCCTTTCTAATCCCGAATTTAACTTTGTGAAAAAGCGTATTCGCAGTTGGTGTTTCCACATCCTTACATCGAGTACAGCATCTTGAAAAATCCTTTCGAATACTTGATTTATCATGTTTGCATTTGCGACATTCATAGCCCGCTGACCACTTAAGACTAGCTAGGTAATTCTTACAATCTTCATCCGTTTTAAACCGTTCAGTAAACTTTAGCAAGTTTTCTCCCTTAAATATTCCCATAACATATTAACAATCAGTTTAATGTGATAGTTCATATCTTTACACTTCAATAAGACTATATCCTTTGGAGGTTAGAATAATTTTCTCCTTCAAGTATATTTAACTGTATTGATATCGGAATGTATCAGAATAATTATTAATTTGATACTTTAATGTCGTCGTTCAGGGTATAGATATGCGTATTATATTATTAGTTCTTTTCGGAGCACTTAGTTTGTGTCTCCAATCTCAAATTCATGTGCTCACAGGGATCATTATAGATGATCAGTCTGAGGTCTCCTTATCATATGCTACGGTTCAGGTGCATAGAATTGCTGGGGATATACTTTCTGGAGGTGGGGTTTCTATTGATGATGGTAGCTTCAACATTGAGATCGCAAGTGGTTCTTATTATGCGATTGTAGATTACATTGGTTATGAGCAATTAAAGATAGAGGCATTTACCATAGATGATAATAGTGGTAATTTAGTTGATTTGGGGATTTTACGAATGTCTGTTTCTTCCGCTACACTTGACGAAGTAGTAGTAACCGCAGAACAAAGCACTATGGAATTTGCCTTAGATAAGAAGATTTTTAACGTCGGGAAAGATCTCGGAAATGCGGGTGGATCCGCTATAGAATTGCTTAATAATATTCCATCCGTCATAGTAGATGTAGAAGGTAATGTTAAGCTTCGTGGCAGTAGCAATGTGAGGATTTTAATTGATGGAAAACCCTCTGGGTTGGTGAGTTTCGAAGGTGCCAACGGTCTCCGACAATTACAAAGCTCCCTTATAGAAAAGGTAGAAGTAATTACAAATCCATCAGCAAGATATGAAGCCGAAGGGATGGCAGGAATCATAAATATAATTCTGAAGAAAGAAAGAAGAAATGGCTTCAATGGATCATTTGAATCTACAGGAGGAACTCCGCTGAATATTGGTCTTGCGGCAAACCTTAATTATAGACATAAGAAGGTGAACTTCTTTTTTAATTATGGACTGAATTATCGAAAGATACCAAGTATTACAAATACATATCAGGAGGTTTTTGCTGATGGTGAGACCTTTGTGTCAGAACAAAGTTATGATGGGGAGCATGTTGGGTTCTTCAACAATGCAAGAGGAGGATTGGATTATAATATTGATGATTATAATATTCTTACCGCATCATATATGTATAGCAGAAGTAAAGGGCAGCGATTGACGGATTTGTATTATTATGATTATCTCAAGACTTCCCCATCAAACCGAAGTACTACTTATCGCACACAAACAGAAGATGAGACAGAGCCTATCGCGGAATATGTTTTAAGTTATAAAAAACTATTCACAAAGAAAGATAGAGAGTTCAATGCGGAAATTAGGTATTTTGATCATACCGAGGATTCAGATCAAATCTATACTCAAGAAACTACATTAGCCGATGGTAGCCTCGGAGATAAATTTACCCAAACCGCTCCAAATGATGAAACCGAAAGGCAATGGATCGGCCAAGTAGATTATGTGCATCCGTTTTCTGAAGATGGAAAATTAGAAGCCGGATTTAGAACAAGTTTCCGAGATATGACTAATGACTATGTTGTTAATAATGTTGATATCGATGGAAATGAAATTCCAATTCCTGGTCTCGATAACAAATTCATTTATAATGAAAATATAAACGCCGTCTATGGTATTGTAGGAAATAAGTCTAATAAATTTTCTTATCAATTTGGCTTAAGAGCAGAATGGACAGATATAGAAACCATCCTCGAAGAAACTGCTGAAAGAGATCCTCGGAACTATGTCAACCTATTTCCAAGTGTACACCTAACTTACGAATTGTCGCAAGGCAATGCTATTCAATGGAGTTATAGTCGTCGAGTAAGGCGTCCCGTTTATAATGAGTTGAGTTCGTATGTTACTTTTTCTGACAATAGAAATTTCTTTAGCGGTAATCCGAATCTGAATCCTGAATATAGTGATGTAATAGAATTGGGACATATCAAGTATTTTGAAAAAGGATCGATCGCTTCTTCAATTTACTATAGAAACACGAATGAGAAGATAGAAAGAATTAGAACGGTGGATAATAATGGATTTTCTAAGACCTTTCCGGAAAACTTGAATGGAGAGAATGCCTATGGCGCAGAATTTAGTGCTGGTTACAAATTAAAAGATTGGTGGAAGTTAGATTTCAATTTTAATGTGTTTCAGTCAGAAACAGATGGCAGTAACATAGATATTGCTTACGTTAGTGAGACCTTTAGCTGGTTTGTTCGGCAGACTTCAAGATTCACTCTTGCCGCAGATACTTACTTGCAATTACGGGGTAATTACGAAGCCCCTCAGAATATCGCTCAAGGAAGACGTAAGGCGATATGGTTCGTTGATATAGCATTCAATAAGCCGATTTTCAATAAGAAAGGCACATTAACATTTAATATCATCGATATTTTCAATACCCGAAAGACTAGGACTATAACAATGGGGGATAACTTTATTTCAGATAGTACCCGACAACGCAATAGACGTCAGATTAATCTAACCGTTGGATATAAGCTTAATCAGTAGAGGGGAAAAAATTCCTCTATTCTACGCCTTAAAGAGCAGGCTGTTCATTTTTTTACAATTATACCACGCAAAAGTTATAATTGAGATATTTTGTGTTATCGACAAGGCTCAAAGAATGAAGAGATTCGCACTGTACTTAATACGAGGTGAAGGTTTCCAAAGCGCGAAGCAGTCAGTAAGCCAGTCGCTCAGTAGGTGATTTCCTGTAGATGATCTCCCCCTGAGGAAAAAGATGCCAGATAGAAGCCCGCCGAGGAAAAAGTCTCCCGACCTCTTTCCCAATTTCGTGGCAAGATGCACAAACTTACAAATCGATCTTCCAATCCTTTGACTATGGAGCGCCCCTTTTTTCTAATCGCTTGTCATCATAGTTGTTAGCTTTTGTTTCCGTTTTTATAAAGGAGATTTTATATTAAAACGAATCATAATATAAATTGCTATTGAAGGTCGGACGCCTTCGATTTGGCCTCAGCGAAAGCTGAGAAAGAATTATTTGTCGATGATCTCCTTGTACTCATATAATGAATTGAAGGAGTAGTGAAAAGAGGTGATAACTTATGTATTCGAAATATCCATTTGTTATGAAACTAAATGCTATCCAAGAGATCCAAGAACCAGAGATCCAAGAACCAGAGATCAAAAAGCTATACAGAAAAGGGAAATCCGTGGTGGTAGCGGTATGCTTACTTGTGATTACATTTAACCTTAACCTCAATTCACAAAATGGCCTTTTCGTAGAGTTCTATGATGGTTCGAACTTTGAGAAATTGGTAAGTACAGGGACAATGAGTGAGATTAATTTGAATTGGTATGGTACACCCCCAGTTCCAGGGATTGATCCAGAAGAATGTTCCATTCGCTGGACAGGTAGACTTATGGCTCCAAAGACAGGAGCATATAAATTTTCTGCACGTGTAGATGATGGCATTCGCGTTTGGGTAGGAGATCAATTATTGATTGATAATTGGCAGTTGAATGATCTTGGAATTTCGGTAGGGAAAGCGGATATGCAAGCGGGACAATTCTATGATCTAAAAGTGGAATATTTCAATGCACTGATAGAAGGGGAGGTCAGACTGATGTGGGAGATACCTGAAGAAGACGAAGCTTGGTATGACAGACTTTTTAGTAAGGGTGAACCTGAAATTATCCATCCTGAATATTTTTATAAACCTATTGAAAAACGGACGCCAAAGATTGAAGAACTTGTGGCGGATCTATCAGATGCCCCGCCCAATAAGCCAGTAGCACGCAAACCCAAAAAAACGATTGTTAAAAAGAAAAAGAAGACTCCTCCTCCAAATGAAGTCATTGAGAATACAAATGATATAACCAAAGCGGAGAATAGAACGAAAGTACCCCCTTCTTTGCGGCCTGAAGAAATGACTCCAGACGTGATTAAAATGTTTACTCCAGAAATTGTCCAATTTGATCGCGCTCAAGTGGATATTCTACCCACGTCCTTTGGAGACCTCGATGTGCTTGCAGCGTTTCTCAGTAAAAATTCTTTTCTTAATGTAAGGATAGAAGGTCATACAGATGTAGCTGGAGATCCAGATAAGAACATGAAGCTTTCAGAGCGCAGGGCTTATGCTGTTGCAAGGTATCTCGTTAAAAATGGTGTCACACCCCAAGCGATAGAAGCTGTGGGGCTTGGTGGAACAGAACCGTTAATTCGTTCTATTAATAAAATCTACCATCCAGAGAATCGGCGCGTATCATTTGTGATAAGTGTTCCTTAGTAAATATTAGTACTTACATAAACAGATTTTGTGCATGTGTAATTTTGATTGCTTAGCTTTGGAAGCATATGTGCAAAGCTTTTCTTATGTATTTAATGAATTGTACTTTCTCAAGATCATTTGCACCTTTAGTGAATATTGTATCTATAGGACTTATAGTTGCGCTTATTCTGTTCAGTCCGGTCGCATATAGTCAAGGAGCATTGAAGGCGGAGTTTTACAGTGGGAAGAACTTCGAAAGATATGTTAGTACCCAATCTGTGGATAATATAGATCTGTTTTGGGAAACGAAGTCG
>JBLIDB010000196.1:0-9524 GCA_047634015.1 Saprospiraceae bacterium | reverse complement strand
AGTATCTGCAGAACTATCTCAATGAGTTTTGCTATAAACTCAACCGTAGATATTTCGGAGAAAAATTATTCGATAGAGGCCTTATTGCGCTAATTGGGAATTAGTGGTAAGCTTCCGTACATTCAGTAAAAACTACATGCTATTCAAATTTTTCTAATCGCTACCTTCCTTATTTTCGGAGCGGCTTTCAATACTATTGAGGCTGGGGCTAAATATCTGGAATGCGGTAAAAACTACTGGTTTGGTGCACCAAACAAAAGTCACTACGACAACTACAATTACAATCTAACAGGTTGTTACACAGGTTCTCATGACTATAAAGGAGCAGATCAAATGTTCTATTTCGATGTCAATGAATACTCCGATGTAACGATAGATTTATCTAGATTTCATGAAGATATGGATCTTTTAGTATTTAAGGGATTCCAAGCTTGGGGATACGGTTCGAAATTTACCGATTGTCAAGGATCAAGTATAAATCATAATAAGACTGCCGAAAAGATTTATATTAACAACGCTTATGGTCGCTATTATATCATGGTAGAAGCATATACTTGGGGATGGTCAAGTGGATTTGATCTTAGTATAGCTTGTCATCAAAAGCCACAGGCGGTTTCATGTCATGATTATCTATCTTTACAATGCGGTCAGTGGGAGACATTCAATGGTCATTATGATAATGCCAAAGTTTCTAATGCTATAGATAATCACCCTACTTGTAATAGTGGTTGGGGGAATTCCACTACTGATCATAAAGGTCCAGAAATGGTCTATCGTATAGAGAATGGCTGGGGAGGATTAGAGCATGTTACTATTGATTTTCACGCGCTAAAGTATGGTGAGGAATTTGATGTCTTCGTATATCAATGGTGTGAATCTCATTGGGATCCTTGGACTGGCAAATCAGCATTAAAATTTAGTGGATTGGTTAATCCATGTGACTATAATACCCATTATGGCGATCATAGTATATATGTCGACCACGTCGGATATGGTGAAGATCTATATGTAGTTGTTGAAGGCAAAAACTCAGGATGGGGATGGAATCAAAGCCTTGGTGACTTCCAGATCGCTGTGACTTGTGGAGACGTTTGTGATCAAAGCATGGACTGGATGGAATGTGGAACTAAAACGCATGGATCCACTAAAGGCCGACAGAATCGAGCGAGTTACTACTGGCAGAGTAATAATTCTCATTCCGCTCATAACTGGGGCCCTGAAAGAACTTACAAGTTCAAAGTGGATCATATGAATGACTATGAATTTGATCTACGAGTAAAATTTCATGCTGATTTGAATATGTACATCATGAATGATTGTGGTGCTAAAGAATGTATCGCTTCGAGTACCAATTATGGACGCGGACAACACGAAAACATTAAGCACAGAATGAATCCAGGAACCTATTATGTAGTAATAGAAGGCTATCACGGAGATTCAGGAGATTATGATCTCGAGATATCCGGTTGTGGTTGTAGCGATGCTAAAAGATTGTGGTGCGACACCCCAGTATATGGAACAACCGTGGGTGCCGAAAACGATGTAACAAATCTTAGAAAGGATTGCTTTCCGAATGCTGGAGGAGTTTGGCTAAAAGGGCCAGATAGGACATATTCATTCAAAGCGCCAAAGGCTGGATATTACGAATTCACACTTAGTGAATTGCAAAAAGATCTTGACTTATACCTGATGTCTGAGTGTCATGAAGTGAATTCTTGTCTTGGATATTCTACCAAAGCAAGTGACCAGAATGAGTCAATAAAGATTCACTTGGCAAAGAATGAAGAGATTTTTGCCCTTGTTGATTCTCGCGCTTCTGGGATAAAAGGAAGCTATCTTATCGAAGTTGTATGCAATCCTCAAGAACCAGAAGAACCTGAGGAGCCAGGGACACCTACCCTATCTTGCTTTACAGCAAGTAAAGAAGCAGGAATCATCACGATTGATTTAACTTATGCTAAGCTTACAGTATGTGATAATGCAGAAAGTAGTCTTACTATCGTAAATCTCGATTCTAATGGTGACCCAATAGATATTACTCAAGCAGATATGTTGATAACTGAGGGTGTAGCAACTTACGATGCTGGTCTTAACGAATCTGGAACTGACTATAGAGTTTGCTCTACAGAATCTTGTGATGACATTACGAAATCATGTTGCCAAGATTTTACATTCGAAGGTTTACTTTCATGTGGAGTAACGGTATCAGGAACTACAGTCGATGGACAGAGTGAATATGCATCTAACGATATCGAATTGTGTTATAGCTCATCGTCATCCTTTAATGGATCTGATGTTTTAATACCATTTGTGAAAGCTACTGATGAAGATGTACTTCAGATTACTCTGTATCAAGCAACATCCAATCTGTCATTATTCATTCTCGATGCTGACAAAAACCCTACGGGAGAAGCTTGTAAGGGCAGTAATTTTAATTCTACGAAGGATATGTCTAATGCTGGAGCTGTTGGAGAATACTGGACTGAAGACTTAGATAATTTACTTCCAGCAGGTAGGTATTATGCACTCATCGAGGGATATGCCTCACATATTGAATCTGACTTCAGTTTGAGTGTAAGTTGTGGCTTTGATTGCAGCAGTGCAGCGAGCATAAGTTGTGGAGCTGATCTTGGCGAGCAGTCTACAGTAGGTGGAAGTAATACCCAGAGTGCTTATGACATTGCAGAGAGTACTAAAGTAGGATATACAGGTCCTGAGAATGTATATGAGCTTCAAATCACAGAAACTACAGATATAACTATCGCTTTGAGTGATATTTCTGAAGGTGACTTGGATCTCTTCCTTTTGTCTGGAGATTGTGCATCTTCAACTGTTATGGCACAGAGTATTACCTCTGATGACGCGGATGAGCGTATAACAATGAGTTTAGATTCTGGAACGTACTATGTTGTGGTAGATGGTTGGAAAGGAGGAGCAGCTACTTTCAATCTTTCTGTAGAAGGATGTGCTGAGAGCGGATTAAGAGATCAGATAGCAACAGCAAGAAGTCTTGAGATTTCCGCTGATGAAATTTCAGTTACGCATGCTGCGTATCCGAATCCATTTAGTCATCAATTGAATATTGAGATATTGGCATCAAAGAGTGGGACAGCTACTTTACGTATGACATCTGTAGATGGAAAATTAATCCACTCTGCTACTCGAAACATCAATAAGGGATCTAATATATTTAGAGTAAGTGAAAATGATCTACAAAGTAGTTCAGGAATCATCTATTATGAGATCAAAACAGATGATACCGTGATACGCGGTAAAGCGTTGAAAATTCAGTAGGGTTTATTAAACTCGAATAAAAAAAGGGATCCTTGTGAACAAGGATCCCTTTTTTTATGTCATTGACCCAACGATTCTGCAAGGAATCACGTATTTATGAGTGATTCGCTCTATGGTATACAAGAATGGAGTATCCCGCAGCGATCATAATGCTGGTTATCGAGTAAATTCGATTAGTAGCTGACAGAAGAAAACTATGACAGGCATTAATGCCAATTTGATCAAAAGATGTATTGCCTCTGATGAAAAGGCACTGTATATCCTTTATAGTGAGTGTTACTCTCTTATGAAGGGAATCGCCCTGCGCTATGTTTATGATCAGAATGACATATCAGATGTTGTCAATCGAGGATTTGTGAAGATTGTAAGAGGACTGAAAAGCTATGATGTTAACCAAGAATTTAGTCCTTGGGCAGCTACAGTAATGATTCATGAATCTTTGGATTATGTTAGAAAAATAATGCGGCAACAACCAAAGCAACTTCAACTGAAAAAGGATCTCATGCATCAAGCAAGTACCTCTTTTGAATGGAATGCTGCCGATAGACAATTTGATGCGGAACATTTATTAAAAGCACTCAATCAATTACCGCCTAAAACAAGAACAGTTTTCAACCTTTTTGCAATCGATGGGTATAGCCATGATGAGATTTCCAAAAAGCTAAAAATATCGGAAGGGACATCAAAATGGCATGTTTCTAATGCGCGTGAAAAGCTGAAGAAAATGCTTGCAAGTAAGATGACTAAAATACACTCTGAATGAGACATCCTATAGATGACATATTTAAGAAAGGCATAGGCCAGGAAGAGTATTCCTTCACACAGGAAGAGTGGATGAAAGCCAAAGAAATGCTCGATCTTGAGAAACATAAGAAACGCATACCTCTATGGTGGTTTGGCGTTGCCGCTGGGATTCTATTAGGTGCAATTGTGCTATTCCCCTTCAGGAAAAGCCACTCGGACATTAGGGGTTTCGCCACTGCCGAATCTCATGGTGCAGCACGAGAGTTGTCAAAATCGGAAGTAGATCCCCTTACTGATACCATCTCTATTGACATTGTAAATGATTCTGAAATAAGAAATGTTAAAAAAGAAAAAACTGATCGGGGTATCAAAATAGGAGAAAAAGTAGGCGTCTCTGTGAAGCTAAAAGTTGAATCCGTAAGTATATCTGAGGAAGCAAATGTAAATGCCCCGACAGGTAAAACGGCTCAAATTAGACTTTCCAAAAAGGATAATACTCTAGAAAACAAGGAAAGTATAGTGAATGTATCGGCCGAATCCAGTCTTAATCCAAGTTCATCATTACCGCATGTACAATCACTTCCTATTATCGGATTCCAAAATGAAAACTTGAATCCTTCTGGAGATAAAATAGCAGTACTTAATGAGAATAAAATTCCAAGCATTGATGCCACGTCTCAATTGATTATTGCTTATCTACAAAAAGAAATTACTGCATTAGAAATAAAAGGATTCATAGCCCCTGAAATTATTCTACCTCATAATTATAAAATTAAAAGCGCAAAAGAAGTGAAGCAAAATCTATCGTCTTTCGATATTTATACAGCTTATACTATTCCACAATCGAAGCCAAGTATAGGTTTAATGCTGAATAGAAATATTGCTGGAAGATGGATCGCTTCTATAGGAACTGGAGTGGCATATCATAAGAGTAGAAGTTTTAATGTTGCCTCAGAGCTTAATCTTATTGATGTCAGTGGTTTTGCCCAAGCCTCTCAAGTAAGCGAAGATGTAATGTTCAGACAAATAACGTTAGAAATCCCTGTTAATCTTGGTTATAGACTTGGAAGGCACTCCATTTTTACAACAGCTCTAGCAGAAATGAATCTTTGGTCTGAACTTATCCGAGATGCCATTGTCAGTTCTAACAATCGACAAGACATTCCTGCTGACCCTGCTTTTGATCTTAGCGATCCTGTAACTATTACGCAACAATCCAAAACAATTAATGAACGTTCTTTAAGCATACCCAAGTATTATATAGGTTTAGGGTATGGATTGGAGATAAGCAGAAAACTAAGTCTCCAAACTCAAGGCCTTTGGAATCTATCTTCCTCCCAGGAAATTATTGAAAGCGCATTCGCCGCAAATCAACAAAGCAGTTTTACGGAATCGAGATGGCATCTCAGAACTTCATTATTACTAAGGTTTTAGGCCACTTCGGACCTATATTAGGCGGCAACGTGTAATCTTCCCGCACATAGGAGAACTTATCCCACTACCTGAGCTTTAGAAGAGTATATCGAAATATTTCTAAGCCTTGTAGAATTAGAACTCTATAATCCTAAGAATCTGATACATTCACAATAAGAAACAAGATAATTATGGCCAAATATAAAATGACGGGCTGCGCTCGATTCTTTCTCTTTCTAATTATTCTTGGACCGATCGCATATTTCGGCTCCAAATTCCTGCTGGATAATGGACATCTGGATAATCTGAAGGACAAGATTGAACAAAGAGACACTGGAACAACAATCGATACCTCTCCTGAAACAATATCTATCAATCCATCCAATGAGGACCTCTCTCGTCTTCAAAATCGATTTGATGAATTGATAAAAGGATATTTAGAACAAGAAGCGACAATAAAGGAGCAAGCAATTGTAATCGCGCAACAAAATCAAGAGCTTGAGAATCTTAAAACTAATGTCAATTCGCGAACCTCGCCAAATACGCGCACTTCTAATACTACAACTCCTATAAATACAGGAACCACGACACCAAGCTCAACGACTGGTTCTGCTT
This sequence comes from Saprospiraceae bacterium, assembly GCA_047634015.1. Classification (GTDB taxonomy): domain Bacteria; phylum Bacteroidota; class Bacteroidia; order Chitinophagales; family Saprospiraceae; genus JAJRXG01. The sequence goes on along the minus strand of JBLIDB010000196.1, from coordinate 3,458 downwards.
CTTTAGATGACCTATTGCGAGAAGCGGACCAGAATTTGGGAACTACCCCAACTACTCCCACTCCGACCAACACAGGTCGTCAAACGCTTGGTAACTGGCAATTTAGTTTCTCTGGAGTTCAAGGAAGTATAGAACTTTATCAGGATCGTGGTAAGTCATTCTCCAAGACTACTATCAATGGATCTGGTCAAATGAATGTTGATGAATTGACACGTCAAGGAGATAGATTCAATGTTGTAGGTAGTCAGACAGGAGAATACTACATAGTAAAGAGTAATGGAGATCTCGATGCTTATGATCAAAACGGCTACCAGACTACTTGTAGGAAGTCTTAGATCTCTTAGGTTCAAAATAGAACAACAAATTGTAATAATGTATAATTTGACCTTTTAGAAGTGGGTTGAAAGAGAGATTCCTATATCTTCGCATCTCATCAAGAAAAAGACAATTATTATGGCCAAAATTCTCATAAATGATGGCATACATCCTACAGGCGAAAAAATGCTTCGGGATGCAGGTCACGAAGTTTCTACAGAGACAATAGCGCAAGCTGATTTAATTGCTCAATTGCCAAGATTCGATGCTATCTGTGTTCGAAGTGCAACTAAAGTACGAACAGATCTTATAGATGCATGTCCTAATCTTAAGGCTATCTGCCGAGGAGGTGTAGGACTTGATAACATAGATGTAGATCATGCCAAGAGTAAGGGAGTAGCAGTAATTAATACACCAGCAGCGTCTTCGAGATCTGTTGCTGAACTGGCCTTTTCGCACTTATTTTCGATTGCAAGATCGCTTTATCTTTCCAATCGAGCGATGCCATCAAAAGGCGCAACAGAATTCAAATCATTGAAGAAAAGTTATTCCAAAGGTTTTGAGCTTTATGGAAGAACTTTAGGAGTTATAGGATTGGGTCGTATCGGACAAGAAACCACACAATTGGCATTAAGCGTAGGAATGCGTGTATTGGCTGTAGATCCATTCGTAGAAGAAGTAGAATTAACAATTGGTGGCCCAGATGCCAATATGAAGCATACTGTGAAAACAGTTTCTATGGACGAAATGCTTTCAAAGGCAGATGTGGTTACGTTACATGTTCCATTCTTAGGCAAACCCGTATTGTCAACTGAAGAATTCAGCAAGATGAAGGATGGTGTGGTTCTAATAAATTGCTCTCGAGGCGGAACAGTCGATGAAGATGCTATGTTAGCCGCTCTGGAAAGTGGAAAATTAGCCGCCGCTGGTGTTGATGTCTTTATTAATGAACCAACTCCAAGAACAGATATCTTAGAGCATCCAAGAGTTTCATTAACACCTCATACTGGAGCTTCTACAGTAGAAGCCCAAGAAAAGATCGGTATAGAACTCGCCGAGAAGTTAATGGCTCATTTGGGATCATAAATAGCCTAATCGATATAAAGTAATTCCAAAAATGGAGTTTGATTCGTCAGACTCCATTTTTTGTTCTTAGAGTCTTTCCGTTTTCTAAAAGTAAGGTTAAGGTTCTTTTAAAGGACTTATTGATATATACAATTCCTTAATCAGTACCGTCTTAATAGAAAGTATTGATTATGAAAACTTTACTCTACACTACCCTCATATTATTAATTGGTTTAACCAGCTGCCGTTCTATAGATAAGATGGTAGATGAAGGTCGATATGACGATGCGATTCACTTTGCAACTCAAAAGTTGTCTGGCAAGAAAAACAAGAAAACAAACCATATCCAAGCTTTAGAAGAAGCCTTCCTTAAGGTTAATAGCATCGATACGGACCGTATAGCCTTTCTAAAATCTAAGAACGACCCACGCTTGTGGGATGTAATATTCAATCTCTATGGTAAAATAGAATGGAGACAAAATAGGATCTCTGGATTCTTGCCTCTTACAAGTAAAGAAGGATATGTTGCTGATTTCAACTTTATAGATACAAAAATTGCTAAAGAAGGCGCTAAAACCATGGCATTAGCATTCCACTATACAGAGGCGTCCACCCTATTGCACAATGCGGTAACATCGAATGATAAGATATTGGCCCGCACTGCATATGATGCTTTTAACCACCTTTATAAATACGATAGAAACTATAAAGATGCTAATGAATTGCAAAATCAAGCCTATACTTTAGGGCTCAACCATGTACTTCTTAAGTGGGATGAAAGTGTTGTCAATCTTGCACCAAATATTTTCAACAACTACAACGAATTGCCTTCCCATCGCAATACCTGGACGATCTATCATAGTGATCATCCCAATGGCATTGCTTTGGATGCTGTGAGTACGATTTACTTAGCGGATGTTACTATTACACCGGAAAGAGAGATTATAAATAATATTATCGAGAGAAGACAACTTGAAACATGGGTAGATAAAGTAGATCGCCGTGGGCACGTAGAAAGAGATACCGCTGGACAAATTATTCAAGAGTTGCAAATTGAAAATATTGAAGCACAAATCACAGAAATTACCCGAAGCAAAGAAATCCGTATAAACGGTTTTGTAGAAACTACAGACTACGTAAGTGGGCTTCGAATTGATTATAAAAACTGGGAATCAAATGTAATTTTTTCCAGTGATGCATGTACATTTAGAGGCGACAGAAGAGCTCTTGGGGACGATACTCAAAAGCGTATAAACCAAAAATTGGATCCATTCCCAACAGACTATGTAATGATAGAAGGAGCCTTCGTGGAAGTAACGGAAGACATATATAGTCATCTGCGTAGAATAGATTTCAATAGTTACCTTAGTAGGTCTTATGCTGCAAACAAAATAGAGTATTAATACTACTAATTGAAACGCGCTTCTTTTAAGTAAAGAATCTCTTAACAAAAAGTAGAGTTCAGTAATGAAAAAAATATTCGCCACAATTTTTCTACTCGTGAGCCTATTAATAACGATAAGAGCTCATGATATACATGTAAGTGTTAGTGACATAGTAATTAAAGAAAATGCTGTAGAGATTAAGATTAAAACTTTTCTGGATGATCTTCAAGCAGCCATGGGATTAGAGCCGAGGGAAGCTCTGCCTGAAGGATATTCCTCGGCAGAAGAGCTGATCGGAATGTATATTCAAGAACAGATTCAGTTCAGCATTGACAATAAAGACATCAATCTAATACCAAGTGAAATAGATGCTTCAAATGATGCGGTATGGATAACGATCAAAATAGAAAATGTGAATATTGAGTCAATTAAAGAATTGACTTGGAATAGTACTTTCCTTAACGATACCTATGCTGATCAAAAGAATATCGTAAATATCAAAAAGGATGGCAAAAGAGAGGTCTTTTCACTTTCCAGTAAAAAGACCTCTTTAACTTATACTCTTTGGGACTGTACAAAGTTTTGTGTTTAGGCTTATGTGACGATACCGATTTTGCACATTTCAATGCCTAAAATCCCATTTAGGATTTTTGTGGTGTTGAAATGTGTAAAATTTGATGGTGGCGTTCAAAA
>JBLIDB010000195.1:0-9563 GCA_047634015.1 Saprospiraceae bacterium | reverse complement strand
TATTGAAGTTCAAAACAAATTAAATAACCGACCAAGAAAGAGGTTTGGGTACAAAACACCCAATGAAGTTTTTGCGAAAATATTGGACAATCAAGTGCACGTTGCATTTATTAGTTGAATCCAGGTCATAAAAATGCTTCATCCGTATTTTCAATACTTAGGGCTTTTCGTTCTTTTTGGTGTTTTTGAGATTATTATATATCCCGCCATAACAACCAAAAACCACAAAGGAAGAATAAGGAATATTGTCTACTCCTTACTCTTAGTTTTTGTTGGTGGTGGAATTGTGACCACTTTATTGAAAATTTTACCATTTCAGCCCAGAATAGTTATGTCGTCAGGAATTCTGTATACTGTTTTGATGACCTTCACCTATTTACTTGTATTTGATTTTTTGTTTTACTGGTATCACAGAACGCAGCATAGTTATTCTCTCCTTTAGCCAATTCATGAAATACACCATGCTGATACTGACCTAAATGTTACTACCACTCTTCGATCCTATTGGCTTGAGCAACCCATTCAGAATATACTGATCTATTTTCCTTTATCCTATATCGTAGGATATCATCAACAGAGTGTAACTATTTTTGCGCTTGTTCTGATTGTGATATTAGTATTCTCTCATGCCAACTTAAGATTATCCTTGGGGACTTTCACTCCAATCATCTGTGGTCCACAATTACACCGAATTCATCATTCGAAACAACAAAAGCATTACGACAAAAATTTCGCGCAAATATTCCCATTCCTTGATATCGTATTTGGCACATACTATAAACCCAAAAAGGATGAATTTCCAAATACAGGAACTCCTAATTTACAATCTGATGAAGATATAATAAAGACTCTCTTAAAGCCATTTAGGGAATGGGGAAAGAGAATCAGAACTGGACAATAATAGTTTTAGAAAATTCATCCAACTTTTGTGCTAATTAATTGAAGCCGATAGATAAAGATGCTTACCCTGCATTTATAAAATTCGCCATTTCAGCTATTGCCTTCTTTGTTTCAGGAATCGGCAATAGGAAAAAATCGTGATGCATGCCTGAGCAAGAATGGAACTCAATATAGACTTTATATTTTCTTGCTTTTTCTAGTAAAGCCACTGATGGCTTGTAAGCACATTCTTCTGTCCCGACCCAGAGAGCAATCTTACCGATATTACTCAATTCTCCATTGATAGGCGAGAGAAGGTAGTTGGCTCTATTTTCGTCTCCACCATACATTTGAGCGGCCTTATGCATCGTGTCAGGATGCAGAATTAAACACTTCTTCTCGTCTTCATCTGTAAGTGGAATTTGGAATTCTAAATCTAACCATGGGGAGAAAAGCATGAGTTTCTTTGGAGGGGTGGGATGTTGGAGTTCATTAAGTCTCTGAGCAAGTGCCAATGCTAAACCTCCACCAGCGGAATCCCCACATAAGATTAGTTCCCCACCTACTTTTCCGAGGAGCGCATTATATGCTTCAAGACTCCACTTATGTGTTTCTTCATATGTATCCTCAGGAGCGAGTGGATAATCCATGAGGCATATTTTACACTTACTTTTGTTCGCCAGATTTCTTGCGAATCTATGCATCAAAGGATGCGCCTCATTGACGTAATGGCCACCATGGAAGTATAGCAAAGTTTGGTCCTCGTTTGCATTCTCGGGTGTATATATTCCAATCTTCCTCCCTCCTATTTCGATCGTTTCGAAATCACCATTACCAATTATGCGCTTAGTTAATATGGCAGATTGAAACGTTCTTTTGGGAGGATGGAATACTCCTTTCGTAGTCTGTTTCTTAAGATTTACGATTCTAATTATTCTATGTATTAGACGTGCTTGGATAGAGGCCATTGATTCAACTATTACTTGATGATTTCTGAACTGCTTGATATAAACTTTTGAAAAGTACAACGCCCAGGATAAATATCCCCCCGATTATCGTCCGAAGGTTTGGAGACGCATGCAAGAAGATATAGCCCCAAAGAATTCCGTAAACAGGAAGTATACTTGAAAGAATACCTACTGTAGATGCTCTAAACGCCTTCAATCCTTGGACATAAAGGGTATGTCCAATCGCGCTTGTTAATATCCCTAAGGAAATAATAGCAAGCCACTCCTCATTAGATACATCACTCGATATTGTAAATAGAAAGGGACTTAAAATCAAAGCTATAATTCCCGTTTGATAAAACATTAGAGCAGAACTATCCACAGAATTGGTAAGTCCTCTTACGACGATATTCCTAAGACTATAGCAAAGCGCAGAGCTCAATCCTAAGATTATTCCAAGAGCACTGTCATTTGTAATCTCGCCAAATGGTGGTACCATTATAATAACGCCCACTAAAACGAATCCGGCCAGAACCAAGTCAATTCCTTTCCACGAAACTTTTAATATCAAGGGTTCTAATAGTACAGTTATAGCCGGATGCACATATATACACAACATAGCAATGGCTATGGTAGTAAAGTCCAGTGCATAAAAGTATGTAATCCAATGAGCTCCCATCAATATGGCACTTCCTATTAAAAGTCGCCCATCTCGTTGCCAATCTATTTTGATAGATTTTTTAAGAACCATGCAAAATAATCCCATGGCCATCATCCCTATGAAACTCCTATAAAAAATCACAAGTGTCGAAGACATTGTTATGTACTTTCCTAATACCCCAGAAGTACTAATGCAAATGATTCCCAGATTGAGCTCTAATAGAGACTTGAAGTTTTGAGATTTTAGATTCATTGATCTTCCTGCGCTCTCTTCATAACACGAACCTTCACAGATTTAGATATTGGCGTTTGACTTTCATCTGCATATTGATCTATAGGAATCAAAGGATTCGTTTCTGGGAAATAAGCAGCAAGATTCCCTCTCGGAATATCATAAGGTACAATATGGAACTTAGAAACCGAGCGCTTTACATCATTATAATTTGACTGCATATCTACAAGATCAAGCTTCTTGAGATTATGAACTTTCATATCCTCCCTATTCATAAACAGCACTCTACGTTCATTATAGACTCCGCGATACCGATCGTCGAGACCATAAATAGTGGTGTTAAACTGATCATGGGAGCGTATTGTCATCAACAAATATTCGTTTTTACCTAAATCGTGATCTGGTAAAGGACAAATAGAAAATTGTGCTCTCCCTTCTGGCAAATCACTGAAGTCCAATTCACGAACATTATTAGGAAGATAGAATTCCTTCTTTCCATGAATCTTCTTATTGTAATTCTCAAATCCCTTTACTACCCTTCCGATATCCTTCCGTATCAATGAATAGTCATCTGCATATTCACTCCATGGTACATTAGAGTCTTCGCCAAATGTTGCTTGAGCAACTCTGCAAACAATTGTAGGTTCACTCATTAAATTATCAGAAGCTGGGGCGAGTACTCCTTCTGATGAATGGACTTTTCCCATGCTATTCTCAACACTTACATATTGATACCCTTTTGCACTTTTATCCTTTTCAGAGCGCCCTAAAGTAGGAAGGATAATTCCAATTTTCCCAGGGTGTAGATGAGTACGATTCAATTTGGTACTAATATTAATCGTCATCTCACATCGCTCTATAGCTTCTATACAATATGCCGTATCTGACATTGCACCTACAATATTCCCTCCAAGAGCCATAAAGAATTTTGCCTCTCCGGAATGCATAGCGGGAAATGCTTTGACGATATCATAGCCAGATTCACGAGGTGGCTCGAATTGATATACCTCCTCTATTCTATTTGCTAAATCTTCTGATAGATGATGATTGATACCTACAGTTCGATCTCCTTGAACATTACTATGCCCGCGTACAGGGCATGTTCCAGCTCCTGGCTTTCCTAAGGAACCTTTCATCAAGAGAAGGTTGACACATTCCTTGATATTATGCACAGCATTCTTATGCTGTGTCAATCCCATAGCCCAGCAGATGATTATCTTCTTCGCAGGCGCTATAATGGAAGTGGCTCTTTCAAAATCTACAGCATTGATACCCGCTAATTCTAATAGATTGTCCTTAGAGTATTGCTCCAGATCGTTTTTTAAGTTTTCAAATCCTAAGGTCAGATCATTTATAAATTCAGTATCTACAATATCTCCTACCCACTCTTCTCTTTCTAATAGATCTTTCATTATGGCTTTGAGCAATGAAACATCTTGATTGATCTTTACTTTGAGATAGACATCAGTAATTGCTGTACCGCTAAGCAAGAGATCCATTGGTTTCTGAGGGTTCCTAAATCGCTTGAGGCCAGCCTCTTCCAGAGGGTTAATACTTATGATTTTAGCATTATTTTCTTTCGCCTTTTGAAGAGCGGTAAGCATTCTGGGATGATTGGTACCGGGATTCTGCCCTATTATTATTATAACTTCAGCCTCATGAAGGTCATCTAATTTTACAGATCCTTTTCCAATACCCAATGTTTGAGACAAAGCAACGCCGCTGCTCTCGTGACACATATTGGAACAATCGGGTAAATTATTCGTCCCCAATCTTCGAGCCATCAAGCCATATAAGTATGCTGCTTCGTTTGAGGATCTTCCAGAAGTATAGAATACAGCTTCATTAGGATTTGCCAGAGATTGTAATTGGCTTCCTATAATTTCAAATACGGCTTCCCAAGATATTTCTTCATAATGATCTTGTCCTTCCTTTATAATCATGGGAGCAGTCAGTCTACCGCTTTTTCCAATTTGGAAGTCTGACCAAGAACGCATTTCTGAAATACTATTCTCTTCAAAAAAATCTACATCTACCCTACTTAGCGTCGCTTCTTCGGCTAACGCTTTTGCTCCATTCTCACAGTATTCACCCAAGACCGAGCGTTTATCATCAGGATCCGGCCATGCACATCCAGGGCAGTCAAATCCACCTTTCTTATTCATTTGATTAATTGCCTCAAACGCTCGCTTCAATCCCATTTCTTTCTGAAGGTGCTCAAGACTAATTTTTACGGCAAGTGGGCCCGCAGCATAGTTGGCTGGTCGTCCAACTTTAATTCCTGTCAACTCTTCAGAGAAAATAGAGTTCTTCTTCTTCATGCTTATCCGTCTTCTTGTAAAAAGTGATTTAAGATTTAAACCAAATGGTCATCAACAACTCATTGATAGCGAGATACTGCTGCTTTGCAAGCCCGCCCTATTCGAGGCTTTCTCTTTCGAATCATTTTGATTACACTCTTCGAGCTCATTCGTTATTCCTTAGCTATGGCCATGCAAAGAAAATCACCCCATCCTTTTTCGAGGCTCCTTCTCTTCTGTTTATTTTGCTTTCACAATCAATTCCTATATACTCGACTCTTCGAGATTGTTTAGTCATGTCCTGACAATCAAGTTGTACATCTTGACTCTTTCGTCAGAGAAGCTACCTACCGGCAGCCAGGTTCTCGAAAATAAGCCCAATTCTGTAATCACTTTATAAATTCTTCTGAAATGTTTTCAAAAGTTTACCTGTTTGTTGGTGTAATTTCTTTTTAAAAAATCCTGTTCCTCCTAATAGTTTTCCTTTCCATCCCATCGCTTGAGTAGCCCAACGATGTAAATTAAAGTCATCGCGGTGATCGATAATCAATCCGTCTTTTAACTTCATTTTGGCGCATATTATATTGTGTACTTTATTCCCCGTTTGAGAAAAAGTATACCATGCTTGCCAATGCACTTCGGCATTAGTATCGCTTTCTGAGATGATCTTATACTCCATTCTCATATCTTTGCCATTCTTACATAGCATGCGCCACATATCTCCAGCATTCTTTCATTCTAACTGTCAAAATGCTGGATCTTCAAAAACAATTTCTTGATGATAGGAAGACGCCATACCATCTCCGTTCTTTTCAAGAAAATTATGGTAAAATTGTTCAACTATTGATGCCATAATTATGATTCTATGCTCAATATAAGCATCTATCTTCTTTTATATAGAAACAACAAAAAAAGAGACAAACCACAGTTAAGTTGCTTGCCTCTTTTACATGATTCGTTCGATTGTAGATTAATTTCTACGATCATCCCGACTATCTCCTCTATTTTTCATCACCATCTCTTGATAATAAAACCTTACGAGACAATCTGAATTTTCCAGATTTTGGATCGATCCCTACCAGTTTGACCTTTACATCGTCACCTACAGAATAGAAATCTTCTACCTTATCTATACGTGTATGTGAAATCTCTGAAACGTGTAATAGTCCACTCTTCCCTTTGAAGTCAACAAATACACCATATGGCATTACACTCGCAACTTTAGCATCAAATACATCTCCTACATCAGGACGGAACGCAATATCATCGATCACTCTTCTGGCCTCTTTGATACCTTGAGCATTCGTTGAGAATATACTGATAACTCCTTGATTATCAACTTCTTCGATATTAATGTTTGTACCTGTATTCGCTTGTAATTCTTGGATTACTTTACCTCCAGGTCCTATAATCGCACCGATATATTCTTTATCAACTGTGAACTCCACCATACGTGGTGCATGATCTTTAGGTTCTTCATTAGCGACATCAATTGTCTTAGCCATCTCGCCCAAGATATGAATACGACCATCTCGGGCTTGCATTAGAGCTTCTTCTAATATCTCATATGGAAGTCCTTCGATTTTGATATCCATTTGACATCCAGTAATACCATCTCTAGTACCTGTCACTTTAAAGTCCATGTCTCCTAATGCATCCTCATCACCAAGAATATCTGAAAGGATCACATTACGCTTACCATCAGAGATCATACCCATTGCGATTCCAGAAACAGGCTTCGTAATTTGAATTCCCGCATCCATGAGTGCCATAGAACCTGCACAGACAGTTGCCATTGAAGAAGAACCATTAGATTCTAATATGTCAGAAACAATTCTGATAGTATATGGATTCTCTTCTGGAAGTACTTGTCTTATAGATCTCGCTGCAAGGTTTGCATGACCGATTTCTCTTCTTCCCGGTCCTCTCATAGGCTTTACTTCTCCAACTGATAAAGCAGGGAAGTTATAATGCAAATAGAATTTGTCATATTTCGTCTCCATAGCAGTATCATTCATAATAGAGTCCTGCTTAGTACCCAACGTCGCTGTCGCTAATGCTTGTGTCTCACCACGTGTAAATATTGCTGAGCCGTGAGCGGAAGGTAAATACTCTACTTCGGTCCAGATACTACGGACAGTATTGGGATCTCGGCCATCAAGACGTACTCTTGTTGACATTACCATCTCCCGGATAAGTTCCTTTTGGGTCTTGTAGTACACCTCACTGATATCGCCACCATTAGCAGCGATCCACTCCGCATCTTTCGTTTCTGCTACGTGCGCCTTAAGCGCATCTTTGATAGCTGAAAATCCATCTTTACGAGTCTTCTTGTCAAGCTTGCCTTCAGCAATAGCCAAGATCTTGTCCTTCGCAAATGAGAGTATCAATTCTTTTACTTCAGTATTCTCCTCTACTACGACTACTTCTCTCTTCTTCGTTGCCTTCTCACCTACTTTCTGAGCGAGGTCGAGTTGTGCTGCACATTGGATTTTTATCACTTCATGTCCCGCTTTGATCGCATCGATGAGTTCTTTTTCGTCACATTCCTTAGCATCTCCTTCTACCATCATTACATTGTCCTTAGTCGCTGCTAAGATGATGTTCAATGATGCATCTTCAAGTACTGATTTGGCAGGATTCACTACATACTCGCCATTAATCTTGGCAATACGGCATTCCGACATCGGACCTGCAAAGGCAATATCAGAAACTGAAATAGCTGCAGAAGCCGCCAAGCATGCATATGCATCTGGCAGAATATCGTCATCTACAGAGATAAGATTAACAATAACTTGTGTCTCATTCATATATCCATTAGGGAATAATGGACGGATCGCTCTATCTATTAAGCGACATACAAGAATCTCATGTTCTGAAAGTCTTGCTTCTCTTTTGAAAAAGTTACCAGGGATTCTTCCCGCGGCAGCATATTTCTCTTGGTAATCTACAGAAAGGGGGAAGAAACTCTGTCCTTCTCTTGCCTCATATGAAGATACAACTGATGCAAAGATCATCATCTTGCCGACTTTCACGACAGCAGAACCATGTGCTTGCGCAGCAAGTTTGCCAGTTTCTATCGTTACTACGTTGCCATTTGGCTCCGTGAACGAAGTGGTAATAGGTGTTTTTAAACCCATGTGTTTATTTAGCTAAAGGTTAATAATGTGTTGAAGGTGTTCGCTTTAGGGCCTTCAACGATATAATAATTTTTCTCTTTTATGCAGTTAGTTTTCTCAACCAATGGCTAAATAACCATACATAACCATTCTATAGTACTATGTTGGGGTTACTTACCTGAAACCAAAATAAATGTCGAATGTAGTAGTCTCGCTTAGATTACTTACGTATGCTTAATTTCTCTATAAGCTCACGGTAGTTTTGAATATCCTTTCTTGCGACGTAGTTAAGTAGACGCTTTCGCTTACCAACTAAGGATAATAAAGCTCTTCTACTTGAGTGATCCTTCTTGTTTTCCCGAAGGTGCGCCGACAATGCATTAATGCGAAATGTGAATAATGCTACTTGACCTTCTGAAGATCCAGTATTTTTAGCAGTACCACCATGTTCGGCGAAGATTTCTTCTCTCTTTTCTTTTGTTAAATAAGTTGCCATATTGTTGTTAATTTACCAAATAGGATTACGGAAATCGTTATTAGCGGCGCAAAGATAGCTTTTAATAAGGAATCAAGTATGTCAAAATCAACTACATTATTAAAAGCCAATCAAAATATTCTCGAACATTATAAACACAAGCGATAATTGCTAAATTGGACGAATCCAATACGTACCTAAAAAGCTTTCTTTAATCTGAAAATCAAACACTTATGACCACACTTGAACCTATTCTCTCAGCTCAACTCCTTTGTCTTGCCTTACTGGCTATTTTGTTTCTTCAGTCTGGTTTAGATAAAGTATTCAACTATAAAGGAAATCTGGAATGGCTTACTGGACATTTTGCAAAGTCTCCACTTAAAGGAACCGTTGGGATTCTAATGCCGGTCATTACAATACTCGAGGTGGCGGCGGGAGTATGCTGCGCTATTGGATTCGTGTCTTTGATGGCAACTGGAAGCACTGATCTGGGATTAATCGGAGCTCAGTTGTCAAGCATATCATTATTAGCCTTGTTTTTTGGCCAACGTCTTGCACAGCAATATGAAGGAGCCGCAAATCTAATTCCATACTTCCTGGTCACGATCGCAACAATTTATCTATTGAGCTAATCCTACACTTATGTTACGTGGCCTTCTGATCTGCATAGCTTTCTTCCTCACAATAGCTATGATGGGTCAAAGTCAGCACTATGTATCTACTACTGGAAATGATAATAATCATGCCACTACTGTAAATCAAGCATGGAAGACAATACAGCATGCTCTAAATCAACTGACGCAAAATGCTACATTGAACATTTTAGATGGTACATATAATGAAAAGGTTTACGTAAATGTCTCCGGCTCATTAGGACAACCGATCATTATCTCTAATTATAACGACGACATAGTTGTAGTTGATGGAAGTAATCTCCCGAATGATGATGCC
>JBLIDB010000194.1:0-9564 GCA_047634015.1 Saprospiraceae bacterium | reverse complement strand
CAGTAACCACCCATTGAGAGTTTGCACCTGTATTTCCTGTAAGTGTAATTTCATCTTCGCCTATCATATCGGCTACATCATCGCCAACACAAAAAGCAAATGGGCCCCCTTCAAGTGTTCCTCCTGCTGGTTGTGATCTTACAACTTCTATAGGATTAGAAAGGCTGAAACAACCTTGTAGGTTATTAGCATTAGAATCAACAGCTGCGCCCATAAGGTCGCCATCAAAACTAAGATGCCACACGAGACAAGTACCTGCACCTGCGCCATCAAAATTGACATCCGTGAAAGAACCAGGTAGGCCTAATATTTTACCATTAGGATCAGTAACCACCCATTGAGAGTTTGCACCTGTATTTCCTGTAAGTGTAATTTCATCTTCGCCTATCATATCGGCTACATCATCGCCAACACAAAAAGCAAATGGGCCCCCTTCAAGTGTTCCTCCTGCAACTTCGCATTCCATCATTTCTCCAGCCGTATAAACGATCTGTAATGCTGGCGCTTCAGCCGAGTTTCCTTCTTTAGATACCATTCTTACAGCAGAACCACTTGTTGTTTCATCTCCTATGAGAATCCAACCAAAATTTTCGGCGTTACCATCATTCCACATTTGAATGTCTTGAACCATTAAGTCGCCAGACCATGATCCAATGTTATTGTTACTTATACCTGCATTAGCACTTGATTCATCTGCAAAGTCACCGCCAGAATTTGTCCAAGCAGTATTGTTGAAAAATCCATGACTCCATGTCGCATCATTAGTTTGAGCATCAGAGGCTTGTCCACCTCCAGTTCCAGTTCCAGTAGTTGTTCCTTCTCCCCAATCTGCAGCTAACCGGTGCAGGTCAATAGATGAAGTGGACTGCTTTGAACCTGTAAGTGTCATTGTCGCTGAGACAATTGTGACATTAGTAGGAATAGCAGAAAGGTCGAATTGTATCAGTGTCCTTCTATTAGAAGGTTGATTCGTTCTTCCTGTGAATAAATCACCTGCACCATTACTACCATTAGCGTCTTCACTAAATATTGTAGCATCTTTCGTAGCTGCAATATTTACTGTAATGGCATCACCACCTCCAGTTGTAGGGCAATCATCTCCTGTAACTCTATTAATAGTAATAGGATTAGAAAGATTGAAACATCCATCGAGATTATTTGCATTAGAATCTATAACTGCTCCCACCAACTCACCATCATAGCTTAGGTGCCATAAAAGGCACGTACCAGCTCCGGCATCGTCAAAATTTACTTCATTAAATAAAGAAGGTAATCCCAATATTTTACCTTCAGAATCTGTGACTACCCATTGAGAATTTTCCCCACTATTATTCGAAAGGATTAATGCATCCCTTCCTAACATATCATCTGTACCATCACCAACACAAAAGGTAAACGGGCCACCTTCTATAACACCACCTTCAACTTCACAAGCACCATTAACATCTGTTTCTAGTAATATTCCCAAATATGGAGTCCATGATGAAGGAGCATTCCATGCATTATTCATTGTAAACCATTGGCCATCGCCCCATCTTTCCCAAGCGTCATCTACTGTTCCACATTCCGCATATGTACTTACCAAAGAAAGTTGATCTCCTGTTTCATACAAAGCAGAAAAATCGATAGTTAAAATCACCTCTGAACCGCTTAACGAAACTATTTCTTCAAATGCGAACAGGGTAGGGGAGACCATGCCATCTTCTACAGGAACTACCTCACTTGCCTTCACCGGTAACGATCTAGCTATTTCTTCATCTGGAGCACCAGAGTCATCTACGGAATATAGAACTGCATGAATATTCCCATCACCGCTTATCTCATCTGTAAAGAAGTATCCTATAGCACCAAAAACATTTGCTATTCCAGGATTTTCAAATTCGAGCCTGATTCCTTTTTCCGTATCACCAAACTCGTTTGGTCCGAAAACAAAACCTCCTTCAGTAGGCAGTATTGTTAAAGAATCACATCCACTCCCATATACCGAGTGAAAAACGAAACTTGTATCTGCCTTAATGGATTTATCCAATAGCTTATTAGAATGTTGTACAGTTATTCTTTTGTCTATAAGCGCGCTTTTCTTTTGACTAAAAGAACTTATTGAAAGAAGAAAAAGTAATGGAAAAATGAGGAAAATCCGTTGCATGTGTTAAAAATTTAATTTTGTGATTATGTTAATGGTTTAACCTAAATTTTAAAATAAAGAAGAAGATACTTCTTTAATGCTTAAATATACTCTGGGAATAAGATAGAATTCGGGAAAAGTCTATACAGTAATAGTACAAATAATATCTAAAAAGGTTGCGTCGATAAGTTAAATTTTCAAGAATTTTATCTCCTGAAATTGGACCACCGAAAGTGTTCAATAAAATTGTAATGCTTCCTTTCAAGCCAAAAGACGAAAGCATGATATCTCCATGGCCAATCCCGCTTAATGGTATCTTAAAATATGGACCTATTTCGACACTACTTCTCCCACTATTTGAAAATCTATATACAGGTGATAGTTGTATTGCATTTAGCCAGGTCGTATTAGATCTCGTCCAAGAGCTAGAGAAGTTCATAGATTCTTCCTCAAAGTGTTAACTGTATTGCTCGTTGAGCATAAAATTCGATAGCATTCCCAAATGAAGACCAATGCCTTTGCGCTCCCAGCCATTAAAATAGTAGGATAAGCCAATATTAATTTCTAACATTTTACAATCTGCAGAGGTGTAATTAGGTTCCTCAGGTTGTCTCCAAAAATCTTGTTCCGCTTTATAATCTCCCCGATTTGCAATATAGAGATCTCGTATGTAACTCGCACCTATCGAAAACCCTAAGTTCTTACCTAAGCGTGCATTAATACCTAAACCAATACTATAATCAATGCTGCTAAATTCTCCAGATGGAGTCCATGAAGACTCAGCACCAAGTATAGCTGCTATAGAAATGTTAGAATTCTTTTTTGTCAATTTCCTGAGAATAATTCGAAAGTGAATCTGTTAGAGGCAGCTGTAAGTATCGTGAAGTTGCAAATTCTGAAATATTAAATGTCGGTAGTTTGTAGAGAATATCTAATTCCTTGCGAATTGGCATTTTTTTTCTAAAACTATGGCACTGGATTTATCCGATTTTCCATTTACTTCTTTGTACAAAAGAGGGGAGGGATTTGAACCAGTAGTTATTCCTTGCGTAGCAATTGCAGCTTTGATCTCGGGATTTAATTGAAATAGGGGAAGCTCTTCACTACTGATACTGCTATTACTACCACTAATGTTCGGCGTCTTGCTTGCCTTTACGTCACCTGTACTTTCTAACTTAGTACTAGGTAATGTGTTATCTGAGGCGGAAAGTTCGATGGAGGTGGAATCTTTGGTTGAAATATTCGCAGTTTTCGATACAACTTCTTTTTCAACGAGTTTCAAAGAATTTGTTATTGTAATTTCATTAGAAATGAAATCCTTGTTCAAGATTCTTGAACTAAAATAGATACTTACAAAAACTAAAAAGAGGACACCAAATAATATAAAATATATAGTTTTTCTATTGTCCTTTTTATCTAATAGCCCAGTCATCTCATTCCAAGAACTTGGGTCATATTCGAAATTGTGCTTTCGGATCCTTTCCGATATATTTCTTCTAACTCTTTATCTGTGGGCCATTTAGCCATGTGTTAGAATTTTGTGTTGAATGATCTCTCTTAATTTCATTTTTGCACGACTTAGGTTCGACTTAGATGTACCAATAGAAATTCCAAGTTTTTTTTGCAATTTCCTCATATTTGAAACCGTCCAAAACATACATGTTAAAAACAGTACGATAAGAAACAGATAGGGACTGAATAGTCGCTACCAATTCATCGAAGCTTAACTTGCTTAAAATATCTTCCTTCGTAGGAATATTCGCAATGGAGTCATTACTTGTTTCTACTTTAAACTTATTCATCTTTTTGATATGATTTATTGCGGTATTAGCCATTCTCGTTTTAAACCATGGTTTGAAATCCAACTTATGGTCATACTTATGAATGTTTTCAAAAATCTTTAAAAAAGCGTTGTTAAAGATGAATTGGGCTTCTTCTTTGTCATTTACATATCTAAAACAGATACTCATGCCATATGAGTAGTACAACTTGTAGAGTTGGTTTTGAGAAGTGCGCTTATTATTACGGCATCCTTTTAAGATATGATGAAAATTGGCCTCCAGTTCTTTAGTATAACTCGGAAACGCACCTCCTTTGGTGGTGGTCATGTGCTTGGGCAAAGCCTTAACTTAGGAGGATGGGTAAATATAAGAAGCTAAGCCATGTTGTTTACAAATGTGATTATCATTTGGTCTGGACTCCAAAGTATAGATTTCGAATTTTGACGGGGGAGATAAAGGAATTGGTTGAGGTTGATATAAACAAGCTTTGTGAATGGAAAGGATGTGAGGTTTTGGAACTAAATGTTCATCCAGATCATATCCATCTTGTAGTATCAATACCCCCGAAGAGATCTCTATCTTCAATGATGGGGATATTGAAAGGGAAGATTGCGATAAAACTATTTAAGAGTTATCCTAAACTAAGGAAGCAACCATATTGGGGCAACCATTTTTGGGCGCGAGGATATTTTGCAAGCACAGTTGGATTGGACGAAGACAAGATAAGGCGATATGTAAAGCATCAAGAAAAAGAAGAAAAGAAAGTGGAAGCTCAACAAAGAAGATTTGACTTTTAAGGCCCCTTTGGGGCTAAGTTAAAGCCACCTTCTTAGAAGGTGGTAGTTTACTTTTTATCTCTTCCCTAAGATAATGATTTACACTATAAGGTATACCATGTCCTAAGGTATATGGTTGCGTTATCTTCGATCTTATTTTGTGAGATCAAGAATATTCAAAAAAATAAGGCGTCAACAATCAAGAATTTAGTTCAATAGTCTTTGATGTAGGTTTGTACGTATAGCTCTTAGCCAGAGCTCGTTCAAGGATTGAGTATGAATATTAATTTACTAAAGCCTCAATCCCGAACTAATAATTCTGACGCTACTTTTTAGCCTTTTTCTTGATTATGTCTAATAATTCAAAAGATTTTATGCTCAAGACTTTTTTATTGTTTTCAGACAGAATCTCTGCAGTATAATCAAGGTACTCCCCGTCTTTTTTGATTTTTAGAATTCCAAAATTTTTCTTTGGATAGACTTCCTGAACCCTATGCTTGTTGATCTCGGAAGTAAATGAGTCATAGGAATGGGTTAATCCACTTGATGTGATTTCTAATAATGGATCTCCAGATTGCGGTAATCCTACTAAAGACATTTCTGCGATATGCCGATCTCCTGATAATAGAATAGGATTATTGACTTTCATTAAGTCGAGTATTTGCAACAATCTCATTCTATCTGAGCCAAAATTAGCCCACTTCTCGTATTTATGCTCTTCTGGTAATACCTGAGTACCACTTCCAATGATGTGAACATCAGCATTGTTTTGTTGGAATTCATTAACAAGCCATTGCCATTGTTTCGATCCTAAAATGGATGCATTGCTTACACTTGGAGTATCTCGAAAATATCGAACATCCAATAAAATTATTTTTACATCGAGGTCTCCTCTTTTTATTAGATGCGATTGATACGCTCCTTGATGGGCATGCACACTGTCCGTAATATCCAAATTCAAAAAATCAAATAGTAGCATTTTACTTGAATCCTTTTTCGGGAATTCTTTGCCGCCGTTATTTATGCCATAGTCATGATCATCCCAAATGCCGTAAATGTCAGTTTCACTTACGAGATTGGCATAATCTGATTGCTGCTGTTGCATATCATAATCTGCTTTCATCTTTTTCATATCTTCAGTATCAGAGTAAATGATATCTCCTAACCAAATCCAGGCATCAGGCTTGTTTTTTCGTACTTGATCCCATATGGGTTGAGCTTCCCATTGATGATTACATGAGCCAAAAGCAATGGTTATTTCACTATTCGCTTCTGAAGTAATAGAAGAAGAAGTGGCGCAATTTGATAATAGGATGGCTGAAAGGGGAAGAATTAGTAGTAAATATCTCAAGTTTATGGCTTTCATATGATGAAAATGATAACAGCATGATAACGTCTTGAGGGATAGGCTTATTTTTACCCTTCCTTAGACACAATTAAATCACCCACGCAAATGTGATGAATGATTTAGTTGATTACAAATTGAAAACGAGAAAATTCTAAGAATGGCTATAATTGACGGGAAAGCACTTTCAATAGAGATAAAAAAAGAAATCGCGATTGAGGTAGAGAAACTAAAAGCTCAAGGTCATAAAGTGCCACATTTAGCCGCTATAATAGTAGGTGATAATCCTGCAAGCCAGGCATATGTTCGCAACAAAGTAAAATCTTGCGATGAAGTAGGTTTTGAATCAACATTGATAAAGAAAGATGATTCGATAAGCGAGGAAGAGCTGCTTGATATCGTTCGCGACTTGAATGAAGATCCATACGTTGATGGATATATTGTTCAATTACCGCTACCTCGGCATATCAATCCAGAGAAGATTAATCTTGCTATAGATCCTAAAAAGGATGTTGATGGATTTCATCCGATGAATTTTGGACGGATGACTTTAGGCTTACCCGCTTATCTGCCAGCAACACCACAAGGAATTCTTGTGATGCTCGAGAAGTATAATATTGAGACCAGTGGTAAGAAGTGTGTAGTAATTGGGCGAAGTAATATCGTAGGCATGCCAATGAGCATACTTATGAGTCAAAAACGACCTACAGGTAACTGTACTGTTACAATAGTCCATAGCAGAACTGAAAATGTAGAAGAAGAAATCAGACAAGCAGATATCGTTATTGCCGCCATAGGTAGGGCTCACTACCTGACGCCAGATATGATCAAAGAAGGTGCTGTTGTAATCGATGTCGGAATCAATCGAATCGAAGATCCAACGCGTAAGAGAGGCTATCGATTAGTTGGTGATGTAGATTTTGATAAGGTCGTACAGAAAGCATCTTATATAACGCCAGTACCAGGAGGCGTCGGGCCAATGACGGTTACCTCTCTTATAATGAATACACTTATTGCTGCAAAAAGAGAGATCTATGGTTAAAAATGGACTAATATATTCACTTACCATTTCGAATGCTTCTGAATTAGAACGAATACTTATCTGCGGTATCTTAGATGATACTGGTGTAGAGGCAATCGAAGAAGAGGGCGAGCTCATTAGGATTTATCATGAAGAGCAATCATTTATTGATGAGAGAAGGGACTTGCTATTATCATCATTTGATTGGTTAAGTGAGGATCATGCAATTGTAGCATCTATTCCTAATGAAAACTGGAATAAGAAGTGGGAATCGTCTTTCGAGCCGATAATAGTGGACGACTTTTGTACGATTCGGGCATCCTTTCATAAGATTAAGATCGATACTCCATATGAGATTACGATAAATCCTGAATTGGCTTTTGGAACAGGTCATCATGAGACGACTTATCAAATGATGGCAGCTATGAAAAAGCTTTCATTTGCTGATAAGAAAGTGCTGGACTATGGTTGTGGTACTGGAATATTAGCAATATTGGCACACTTGTTAGGTGCTGGCGATATAGATGCTATAGATTACGATGCCCAGGCCATCGACTGTGCTCAAGATTGTTTGTCACTGAATACTGTAGATGACATACAACTATATACGGGGGAATTAGAGCTTTTAAGCCATAAAGACTACGATATAATTCTTGCTAATATAAATCGCAAAGTACTTCTTGAGTCGGCTAAGACGCTCTATAAGATGCAGTCTCATTCAGGGGTTTTACTGCTTTCGGGAATCCTCAAGTCTGATGAGAATATAGTTTTAACTGCTTATAAGTCAACAGGCTATACGCTTACGGATCAATTACAGAGAGGGGAGTGGCTATGCTTAAAACTGATGAAGATGTAACGTAAGTTTGTTGTGTGAACTCTTCATCGCATATGTTATAAATTCTGGATAATATTGTTTAGTCTAATCTCGGTCGCATTATGCTTAGAGTTGCTTTATCTGTTCTATTGATTATAATTCTTAGCGTTCCTTCTAAAGGGCAAGACGCGGAAAAAGCTATTATTCGAATTCCTCTGTACAGTAAGAGTGATAGTTTGCTATTTGGCGGCACATATTTAAATCTTGGAAAATAAAAGAATAATGACGAGGCTCCAAGCAAATTTAAGATTCCAAAAAATATATCTGAATTTACTACCTATCATATAGCGCTGAATGACCACCAAACAGTGTATTCAAGAATGGTCAATAATAAACTGAATAACAAGGACTCAATTAATTATGATTTAAGAGAGCTTCAGCAATTTGCGAGCTCTCATATTAGGCCTCTGAAGTCCATAATCTACTTCATTTCTGCCAGTCAAGAAGATAGCATATTACTAATTACCGACACCGATAATGATTTGGATTTTACCAACGAAGTAATTGATGTATTTAGTTATGATGCATTACCGCAAAGGTTGGGAAATACGCACATCTCAAAAATGCCAAAAAAGAAATTAAAATATGAGCATTATTTGTTGGATAAGAATGAGATCATTCAGCGAGAGCTTGACATTGGGCTTTTCCCCGCAGCTAATAGATATAAGAACGCTTCATATTCAAGTAAACCCAAGCTCAATTTGGTATTAAAATCTGAAGAGGGGAGAGTTGGTGATTTTTCCATAGGAGAGGAAGAGTATATAGTATTTGTATCGCCTATGGGTGGTTTTTTTGATAAGTATAATAGAATAAGTCTGAAGGTATTCAATACCAATGACTCATGGACTCGTATGCGTAATGTGAACAAGACAAGGCTTCGGGAGGAAGATTTTATTTCTTTTGAAAAAAAGCTATATCAGATCTTGAGCCCATCAATATTCGGAAGTGAATTGATCCTGATGGAAGTACTTCCGAACGAGGTAATCTATGGAGATAAGCCAAGGCAATATATCCGAGATTTTGAGGCGGCGACTATCGATGACCGGATATAAAAGTTCAGTGATCACGAAGACCATCAATAGGTTTATAGCTCCATAGTTAAGCTCCAAGACGTTATTATGCCGCGAGTTGAACTACCTAATTGAATACATCTTATATGGAGGTATCCCTGTGCCATTCAACTTATAATATAGAAATTCAAAAGATCCTAAATCAAAAGCGCCCACAAAAGCATCAATGACCCTAACGAACGATTCTGGATGAACCATTTGCTCCAAAGAAATCATTATCATTTGATCCATGTGTTGCCCTTCGATGTCATTCATAATTAGAATAATTATTGTTACTATTCAAGACTCAATTTTAGGTATTGGATATTCTGGTGATGTTGACCCCCTATTCTGGCGCAAGCTGCCCCCCCAAATGAGGATTTGATAGAGCGATGTAAACGATAGGCAATTTTACTTAATTTTTCTCATACTTTCTCCTTTCATATCTATCATAATGCTTTGGTGTATGATTCTATCTACTATAGCATCTGCTATTGTGTTTTCTCCGATGATATCAAACCAATTTTTGACAGGCAACTGAGTGATATAAATGGTTGATTTTCGGTTGTGTCTCTCTTCAATAATTTCGAAGA
>JBLIDB010000193.1:0-9655 GCA_047634015.1 Saprospiraceae bacterium | reverse complement strand
CATACACCAAGCTTCTATGTTCTCTATAGCCGACAACTCACTTTTCTTTTTCCATACTTTAATCAAGACTTCTTGCACTACGTCCTCAGCTACCATCGTATCCTTGACGATACGTAGAGAATAGCGGGACAATTTATCCTTTATGGGTATAATGTGTTCGATCAATGCGTTGTTTGTATATACTACACGTAAAAGACGTTTATACTTTTAGATTTGTTACACGAATTGAAGAAGATTGAAAATTAAAGTTTTAGATAGGCTGGTTGCCAAGGGGTTTGCAGGCCCGGCATTGTTAGCATTCTTCGTTGTGGAGTTTGTACTAATCATGCAATTCATGTGGCGTGTGATAGATGATATCCTGGGGAAGGGCTATGAGATAGCCGATTATTTAGAGCTTTTGTCCTATTTCTTTTTGGTGTTGATACCAATGTCATTACCACTCACAGTACTCTTGGCCAGTGTTATGGTGTATGGAGATATGGCAGAGAAATACGAACTCGGAAGTATCAAGTCATCTGGTGTTTCACTGTTACGAATGTTGATGCCAGGCTTAGCAATCGCAATATTAATAGCACTCTTTTCAGTTTTTTCATCTAATACTTTGAAGCCCCAATCATATAAAGGGTATATCAAAAAGTATCGTGCGATGAAAACTAACAAGTTGACATTTGTATTCGACGAGAAAGTGTTTAATACTGATTTTAAGAATTATACCATTCGCATCGAGGAAAAAGAAGAAGATGGCCGTACGATAAAAGGGGCACTGATCTATGACCAATCAGATATAGACAAAAGTGTTGTTAATGTAATTCGAGCCAATAGTGGAGAGATGTATACCTCTGAAGATGCCAAGTATCTCATTATGGATCTGAGAGATGGATATCACTATGAAGAATTACGACAAGGCCTTCCCAGCAATGCTCGAAAGAGTTTCAAACAGCAGGGGAGACCTCTACGTCGAACCAGCTTTACATTCATGCGTAAGGTCTTTGATTTAGAAGCGCTTATGGATTTAAGCCTGACTAACAGCAGCTATAAGGCATATGAGACATTAAATTCTCAAGAGCTCATTACAGTTATAGATTCTCTAGATGCACAGATCCTAAATGATGTTGACGAGAATCTTTTCCCATATCTTATGTTCGAATCTGGAGGACAGGATGAGTTTGAAATGCCCTCAGATATTCCAACGGCAATGATGACAAAAAAAATGAGAAGGGATAGAGAAATAAATTCTATACCTGTTCATACAAGAGAAAAAGCAAATTTTATATCAGATAAGTATAATTTAAAACCTGATAAATTAGACGAGGAGATATCCACTCTTACTGAGGCAATAGAAATTAAAAATGCGAAGGAATATTACAAAGGACGTAAACAATACACGGAATCTCGACTTTCCAAGAATTCAAGTAACATCTACGAGAATCGTCGGATTCTTAGAGATAGGGAGATCCATAAGTATGCACTTTACAAAATTTATTCTTGGGCGCTTGTTTGCATAATTTTTCTATTCGTTGGGGCACCAGCGGGAGCCTTGGTTCGGAAGGGAGGCTTTGGATATCCAATGCTAATTGCTATTGGGTTTTATTTAGCTTTCGTGATGTCAACTATTATAGGTGAAAAACTAACCCGTAATAGCAGCCTTCAAGGGTGGCAAGGAGCATGGCTGCCATGTATTATTTTGATTCCTTTTGCCGTTTTCCTGACGTGGAGAGCCCTCAATGACAAGCAACTTTTTTTTAGTTTTTGGGATGTACGAGCACTATGGGCAAAAGTATTTCAAAAGAAAGAAGCGAGCTAATAATTTAAGAGGTAGTGATCCAATTGTTTCATTATTTCCTGATTTGGATCATGGCGAACAGCTTGCCATCCAGCAGCTAAAGCGCCATCAATATTTACCTGACTATCATCAATAAATATTGCTTCTGCTGGCGTGGCTCCAAGTTCATTAATCACGTGGTTATAAATGTCCAGATTGGGCTTGCGCAGATTGATCTTATGAGAGTAAAAGACATTATCGAAGTATAGCTCTTCAAATCCTACAATTCGATCTCTTCTTCTTAGTAATGACCTGACCCATTCTATATGTGTATGATTTGTATTGCTCAGAAGAGATACGGTATACTTCTTCCGTAATTCTAAGATCCAATCCAGCCGCACTTTAGGCAGATCCAGCAGCATCGCGTTCCAAGCATCAAGTAAATCCCGCTCTCCGGGTATTTCTTTTTTAAGAAGCTGTAACCGATGCATAAAACTTGCCTCACCAAATGAGCCAACTTCATATTCGTCTAGAATTCGTTGAATCTTTGGCGGAAGGGGAGTAGATGGTTCGCAATCAAATATATCTCGCAAAGCATTGAAGCTAAGATCAGGATTCAGATCTACCAGAACTCCTCCGAAGTCAAATATGATATGCTTTATCACGCCTTATTCTTTTAGACCCGGACTCCGATCGAGAAACTCGTTGTATAACAATGTATGACGACTTTCTATCGGCACGTTCCAGCCATTAATGAATAGATGACTTAGACGCGTCTTCATTTCGAATGGATCTCCATCAGCTACGAATAGATTTGCCACTTTACCTTCTTCTATGCTTCCGTATTTGTCATCAACTCCCATCATTTTGGCAGGATTAATCGTAATTGCTTTTAGGGCTTCTTCCACACCCATGCCATAGGTCGCTGCAAATCCGGCATTGAATGGTAGATTTCTTACATTCTCTGAATCATCAGTTCTTAAAGCAACCAGCACTCCTGCTTTTTGTAATATACTTGGTGCCCTGTAGGATATATCATAGTGATCAGAAGCTCTGCTTGGGATACTGAGCATAGGGCCTATGATGACAGGAAGCTTCGCTTTTCCTATCTCATCGGCTACTTTATAGCCTTCGCTAACACCTACCAAAATTGCCTTAATTCCGACTTTATCTATCCACTTGATGGCTTCAAGAATATCTTCTTTCTTATTTACATTTACTAATAGTGGAGCTTCTTTTCGATATACAGGAAGTAATGCTGCCATCTCAGGCTGATACGTTCCTATTACAGAATTGGTGGCAATAGCAGCTGAATCGATCAGATGATATAAGGCAAGCTCTTCCCAAACTTCGATAATTTTTTTCAATGACTTCTCTCTATCTTTCTTGATGTCTTCTTCACTTCTTTTATCTCGTCTTCCCTTTTTTCCGGAAGAAGGAAAATTGAAAACCACAGCTTGGAACCCAGCACTCATTTGGTCGGGAGTATATCCATGAAGATTGATCAATCCAGCAGTTCCAGGAAATAATCCTCCTGTAGGAACAGCCAAAGCTGAAGTAACCCCATTTACTCTCGTAACGGGAATAGCAACAGCATTAGGATTAACAGCTGTGAGGGCATTCATCTGCGGGATGATGCTACCTATCTCGTCAAAATCATTTGTAAGAGAGACTGAGGAAACTTCCGACATCCCAAGTTTAGTACCTGCATCAATGAATCCTGGATAGATGTGCTTCCCTTCACAATCGACTACTATAGCATCCCTTGTTAGATTACTTCCGACACCTTTTATCATGCCATCTGCGATTAGCACATCTGTATTGGAGAGTGTGCCTTTGGTTATAGTATGTACAGTAGCATTTTGTAAAAGGACATCACCATACGTAGACTTTGTGATTTGTTGACCTTGTAGTGTGAGAGATGAAAAGATGAAAAACAAGAGCGCAATTATAAATTTCTGCATTGTTATTACTTTTTAGTGGTTGAGAAATATTCAAATACATCCTGCATACATCTATCCTCTTCATGCTCCTTTGTCGACTCTATAAAGGCTGAAACATCCTCATTAGGGTCGACCTCGATTCTCATATCTGATACATTTTTCTCTATGTCAAATCTTACAACACCATCAACGATTGTTTTTTGAGGAACAGCGTATATAGACAACGGATGATTACTGAATATCGCAATATCAGCTTCTTTTCCTACTTCGATAGATCCAACCCGATCACCAATTCCTAGCTGAATCGCTGGATGGAGGGTAATCAGTTTTAGCGCTTCTAAATCAGTAAGGTCACCATAGCGTTGCGTTTTAGCAGCTTCATGATATAGGTGTCGAATCAATTCTCCAGAATCTGAATTAATGGATGTGATGACACCATTGCGCGTGAGAATAGTAGCATTGTAAGCTGTCGAATAATACACTTCAAATTTATATGCCCACCAATCAGCAAATACGGAAGCTTGAGCACCATAAGCAGCAAGTTCAGGAGCGACTTTGAACCCCTCATTGACATGTTGGAAGCAAATCTTATCAACACCATAATCTTTAAGAACACTAATGAGCATCAGAATCTCATCTGCCCTATAAGAGTGACAGTGTATGATGATTTCTCCTCGGAGAATATCTGCCATAGTCTCCATCTTTAGATCGTACTTAGGAGGAGCAAGAGCGCTGTTCGGGGCTTTGTTATAGGTCTCCCATTCTTTCATATAATCCTGTGCCTTTGCAAATGCCTCCCGAAATATTTGTTCCACTCCCATTCTTGTTCTCGGTCTCGTTTTGTAACGCTCTCCATGAACACGCATTGGATTTTCTCCCAGCGCGAACTTTACCGTCCTTGGTGCGTCTTCCATTTTCATATCATCTGGATCGCTAACTCCCCATCGATGTTTTATGGTTTCGCATTGTCCTCCGATGGCATTTGCACTACCATGCATGGCATGAGAGGTTGTTACTCCTCCTGCGAGTGCCCGATAGATACCTATAGCAAATGGATTAATTACATCCCCTACAAATACATTCGAAGTATTAGGGTCTGTTGCCTCGTTTACGACATCAATTCCAATATGAGAATGCGCATCGATGATCCCCGGCATTACATATTGACCCGAGGCATCAATGACTTCAACTCCTGATGCTGTGAGATTTTTCCCTATTTGCGATATTTTTCCATTTCTCACAAGCACATCTGTTTCTTCTTTCACTCCATCAGTGATGGTAATAACAGTTGCATTTTTAATAAGTAGGTCGCCGACTTCTTGTCCGGAAGCAATTATTTGAGACAACAACAGCAAAGAAAAGCTGAGTAGTATATTTTGGATTTTTATCATATTCTTAGTATTTGATAGCTGTTCAAAGATTTATTCAGGACTCCCTTCTTTCTGCCCGGTTATTGGAAAATTCCCAAACTCTCCTACATCAACATTCCCTTCAAATGTGTCTCCGTCGAATGTGATTTCTGTCTCAAGGGTAACAGTCGTTCCTTGCACATCGATATCTACTGAATAAATCATCGAATTGCCATCCATTGTTTGATCTGTAAGTTCATAAGTCTCTCCAGGAGTCGTACTATTCGTCATGCTTAGATTGTAAGCTTCTTCCACTTTTGTGAATTCCAAGGTGCCACTGGGCTCTAATCCAGGAACTTCAATTTTATACGACCACGTGCCTTCGATATTGG
Organism: Saprospiraceae bacterium; assembly: GCA_047634015.1. Classification (GTDB taxonomy): domain Bacteria; phylum Bacteroidota; class Bacteroidia; order Chitinophagales; family Saprospiraceae; genus JAJRXG01. The sequence continues at coordinate 4,209 of JBLIDB010000193.1, read as the reverse complement.
TAGTTTCTCCATTGGTTTTTTTCTTTTTCTTTTTGGCGTCTATTTTATGGAGTACTCCATCTACCATTACCATGTTTATAATTGCCTTTTTTTCAAATATTGGTTTGTTGAAGATGACGAGATTGGCAATTTTTCCTTTTTCAAGGGTACCTGCTATATTATCAATCTTAAGAAGAGTAGCGGGTAAGGTGGTTAAGTGAGCTAAAGCGCTTTGCTCGGACATTCCATTCGCGATGAGCCTTCGGATATTAGGATATATGTCTTTTGATTTTACTTCCAGAAATGAAAAACCAGCTGTGAGTCCAGCTTCTGATATCGTATTTCCCGACACCTCATATTTGGTAATGGCTTTTTGCTTTCGCTCGGCAAGAAGCGCTTTTTCGTCTTTCTTAGCCGTAAGATCTTTGGTAGTATCCTTTTTCATCTCTTTAGGTAAATTCAATGAAATAAGCATTTTGACTCCTTGATTCTTTACCTTCTCTAAACTCATCTCTCCGCGCTTAGCTTCTACGATTACTTCATCGAATCCAAGTTCTTTCTGAAGCTGCAGCGCTCTTTGAATATCTACATGTTCTTCTGCCAGAAAGAAAACGGATTGCTTCCCTTCCGTCAGTGGAATCAAAGCCATGGTGGCTGGATCATGATCAGGACGTTTAAGGTTTCGTGCTTGTTGCTTATATCTTTTTGCGTGGTTATTCGCGAGTTCAGCATTGCGATACATTTCTCTCCATTTGGCCATGACACCTATGGTAGTAGCAGGAAACATAGAGCTCGCTCCTTTGAATTGAGCATATTGACCAAAGTCTTCTGCTATAACTGCTTCATTAAATGGTTTGCCGTTGAGACTAATAATCGCTGTTTGTCCAGGAAGCATTTTGCCGTAAGGCATAGAATGGGATATGGAAAATCCCAACTTACGCATTGTGGTTATGGATCCTTCTTGCGAACCATAGACATCGGAACTGTTAGCATCAGGAGTGATACCCGCGAGATCGTTTGGTGGATAACCGGGACGTTCTATTTTAGGAGGAGAGGAAGGATCTTTTGGTTTGACAATCCCAATATGCGACGCTGCAGCAATGAAGCCTGGATACATATACATGGAGTCTGCTTGTATAATGCGTGCTGTAATAGGGGCTTTTATGTTGGTCCCTACTTTCTGGATAATCCCGTCCTTAATAAGAATATCTTGGATTTGGGGTGTGGATTCAGGAGTCGAGGTTATGATGGCTCCTTTTATCAAATAAGTGTTCGACACTTTTGGGACGCTTTGAGCGTGCAAATGGCATAGGAAAAAGAACAATCCTAAACTCCAAATACCTTTGATCATGCTACTAGATTTTAAAATAGAGAGTAATGAAGTCAATATATAACTAATGTTAAAATGAGTATATAATACTTACTTGCTATGAAAATTTGCGTTGCTTTCGTTGAGCTTTAAGACTACAATGAATATCAAGAAGAATGAATGCAAACGTCCTAACACTTGTTACTAAACGACTTCAAAATAATGTAAAGCTAAAGTAACAATCCATGTTGATATCTAAAGCTATTTGCAAGAAACAAATAGATTTTTAATCTTTTAAGCGGTAAATAGAAGGAATATCTCTTCCTAGCTCATTATAGTCAAGCCCATAGCCAACAACAAATTTGTTTGGTATTTCAAAGCCAATATAGTCCAAAGGAACTTCATGTTTTAAAGCATCTGGTTTGAACAAGAGGCTTGCCACCTTGATTGACTTAGGTTCAGAAATATAGAGCTCTCGAATAGCTGTGGAAATTGTAAATCCCGTATCAATAATATCCTCTACAATAATAATATCCTGGTCTTTGATATCTGTACGCAGGCCAAGTATTTTTGATATCTGTCCTGTTGAAGAAGTACCAGAATAAGAAGAATATCTTACGAATTCTATCCGATGAGGAATAGAAAGTTCTCGTACTAAATCAGCTGTAAAGATGAATGAACCACTCAAAATGCATAGAATTATTGGTTGCTTATCGGCATAATCCTGGTTAATTATCTCAGCAAGCTTCTCAATCTTTGCTGAGATGTCTTCAGCTGAGAGATATGGGACAAAATCCTTGTCTTGAAGTGTGATAATAGAATTTTCTGACATATTTATTTTTTAAGTCCGTGTTTATCTAACAAATACACAAGCGAAGTCATAGCAGCAGCTCCAAGTTCGAGCTCTCTTTTGTGTACGGCTTCTATTCGATCCTTTGCAGTATGATGATAATCAAAATATCTTTGTGAATCAGGGCGCAAACCTACAAGAATCCCTCCTTGTGATTTCAAAGGACTAATATCAGCACCGGAACCGCCGGTATTTAACTGCAGCATATATGGATTTAGCAGTGGTTCCCAAGCGGTGACTTGACGATAAAAATTCGCAAAAACTTCCTCCTCTCCATCGCAACTAAAACCATTAGGAGAGAATCCTCCAGCATCAGATTCTATCGCCGCCATATGATATTCATTAGCCTTATTCGATGCTTTAGCATAAGCTAATCCACCACCAAGGCCATTCTCTTCATTCATAAATAGAACACATCTTATTGTACGTTTTGGAGTATAGTTTAGCGCCTTTAGGCTTGCTAAGACTTGCATACTATGCACACACCCCGCACCATCATCGTGTGCTCCTCCTCCTACGTCCCAAGAGTCGAGGTGACCTCCGACGAGGATGATTTCTTCTGGATGAGTACTCCCTTTGATTTCGGCAACAACATTATAGGAAGTGCGAGCTGCTTCAACCACCTGACTATGTGTTTCAATCCTGAGCTGAATTCCTGAATCTGTCGCCAACATTTCACTAAGATGATTTGCATCAATAGTACTAATCGCAACTGCAGGAATCTTAGGAATACCCTCTTTATATATAGTTACTCCAGTATGAGGAGTATCATCGAGTTGAAGTGTTACTGATCTTACAACTGTTGCGATCGCTCCATATTCTGCAGCAACAGCTGGGCCATTTACACGCTGATCCCCAGCACCTCCATAAGCATGGAATGTTCTAATCTTAGTAGGATCCATAGGTCGATTGTAGAAAACTATGTTCCCTTTTATATTTTCTTTGCCGAGCGACCGGACTTCATCAAGAGATTGAACTTCAATAATTTTTCCTGTGACACCTTGAGGACCAGAACCCACCGAGTTTCCCAGTGCTAATCCCCCAATTTCCAGTGCCTTTCGGTCTGTGTATATGATTTGTACAGATTCTTGCTTTCCTCTTTCCCAGTACGGTACTTCGCATTCTTGGAGATATACGGTATCCGCAATTGTGCTGAGGATCTTATTTGTGTATTGAATAGCAAGATCAGATGCTGGGCTACCGGCTAATCGACCCCCTATATTTTCAGATAGATGATATAACCAATTATAACATTCTCCTTCGGATAAAACCTGATCGTGTATTTCTTTTAAAAATCGTGCATCCGTATCATCTTGCCCTTGAACAGGGACTCCAAGAAGGGTAAGAACTATAATGACCGGGAAAAGAAGTCTGATATTCAACATTTTTTTGGGACAATAGTAAAAAAATTAGACTACAAAAGTAACTTTCTCATCTTTGTACGTCTAATTAGAAAGCATGCTGAAGCATCTATTCATATTCTTAGCCAACAGTGGTGGTGAAAAACTGACCGATGAAGAAGTTGTGCAGGAATACTTGAAATCGCAGAATAACTACTATTTCGAGTTGTTTTACAATAGATATTCGTCTAAAATATTCGGGAAATGTCTCACGATTCTGAAAGAAAAGAATCTTGCTCAGGATGCCACACAGGATATCATGATGAAGATCTTGTTGAACCTGTCGAAATTTGGGGGAAGATCTAAGTTGTCTACTTGGGTATATTCAATTACCTACAATATTTGTATTGATTTCGTTCGAAAGCGTAAAAAAGATTTAAGTTTACTGAATGTACGGAAGCTTACCACTAATTCCCAATTAGCGCAATAATGCCTCTATCGAATAATTTTTCTCCGAAATATCTACGGTTGAGTTTATAGCAAAACTCATTGAGATAGTTCTGCAGATACTTCCCCTTAATCTTATGATGAATACCTAATAGCCAACGCTTGGCGTTACTTATGGCGATATGAACCCACTTCAATGTCGTTTGAGTTACCTCATTGTTAGATTTTTCGCTGATATGCACTTCCACATATTGTGAGATGTCTATATAACTCGCACTGTGATC
>JBLIDB010000192.1:0-9706 GCA_047634015.1 Saprospiraceae bacterium | reverse complement strand
CATTTGTCTTCAGTCAATTAGGTCTCATAGACGAAATGAAATTGACTATTGGGAATAGTCTCAATCTACAAGAAGTAGACTTGCAGGTCTTCGGGTCCTCCCTTTTTGCTTTCGAACGCGGTTCTATATCGCTGTTGAATCAATGCGATGTTGCCGCTTTCTCAGATGATGGGTTTAGAGATATAACTTTGTCTTTAGAACGAAGGGACTTTGCAAACCTCTGTTTTGAGGAAACGGATTCCATGGTTTGGGAATTGATGATTACTCCAAATGTTGAGAGGTCTGAACACTTAGAAAGGAATTCATTTTCTGAAGAGGGTATTCGCTTAATCGCTCAAGAGAAAGTGGAAAATTGCTTTGAGAATGTTGGATTCCAGAAGAGCAACTATTAAATCAGCGAAGTTTTTAATCCTCGATTGTTCAACCTAAGAAGTTTTGAGGGAGCTATTCAGATCGATTTTTCCTTAGATGATATCCGACCTATAGGTCTCTCTATCATTTCTGGGTTTGAAGGTGACCACGCGTTGAATTTGGATTATGAGGCCAGGTTTCCAGTAAGGTTGAGTGAATTTCAGATTGAGATACCCCTTGCTTACGAGCTAGTAGATAAGTCATTTCAATTATTTGCTCTTCCAGCGAATTATAGCCCCTTTTGATGAGAACTCACAGATATATACGCTTATCAGTATTTCGCCGCTTTCTAATGAACCAACGGATAGCTCGATTATATGTAGTTATAACCTTCCGGCGGAAACTGTTGCTCTTTCAACTTTAGGCCAAGGTCTTTTTTTAGGAAGCAATATCCGTTCTGTTTGTCCTCCAATTCAATCAAGTCAACGTGTAAAAAGAGAAGGCCATCTCGATTATGATGATTATTATGAGGGTAAACTAAGTTCTCTGTATTTGGGCTTTAATCTTGCTAGTACTTTCGATTTTCAACCTAATATTATTTCTTTTAAGGATGACTTTATGATCTCAAAAGGAGGAAGTACTACGTGGGTTCTGTACAATGAAAAACCGTCGACTTTCTTTGATTTTCTTGGAACTCAAAGTATCCCTTGGATCTTGGAATACGACAGTAAGAATATTGTAATAGATTCCATTGTTGCAATTTCTCGTTCTGTATTTAATGGAGAGATAACAAAGTTGAATAATTATGAATTCATCAAGTTGGAAGAAAAGAGGTTCAGGATCGAAGAAAAACGGGTCACACAAAATTTTCCCCAATGCTCTTTACCGGTCTAAAAATCTATACTCCTCAACAAGATTGTGAATATGATTCTATAACAATTCGCTTTGGTCAAGAAAGTTTATGGGATGATAACCTCTAAAAAGGAGCAATCTTCGAGGACCAATTAATCATATACACGCCTGTCGGGATCCCACAAACACGCTGGATTAGATATCCAGAATATATAGAGCTCTGCGATGCATCATGGTTCCGATGGGAGCTAAATAATATCGGAGAAGGCGGATTGACAGATGTCAGGGTTATAGTGGCCTCAGTAGAAGTTGAGAATCCAAGGCTCCAGATCTCTATCGATAACCTTACAATAGAAATCGATAGCTATAATCTGCCCTACGAAGATAGAGGCTATCAGCTATCCTTAGGAGATCTTGGAATAGATACGCTATATGGGTTAGAAAATTCTAATAGAATATCTATCAAAATGGATTGGTCCTGAACTCCAGACTGCGACAGTCCAAATTTATATGATATAGATATTGAAGTACAGGCCCTGACTTATTGTGATGAGAAAGTAAAAAGTCGTGGCATTCCACTTACTGATATACCGCTTATCGTCTTCGCTCGATGCCGTTTCTAGTCCCGTCTGCGGAGATACCGTTATGATGCGAGTGGAGATCGACGAGATATCTGCTCAACAACTCATAAATGACAGCTTGCTGGTATATCTACCTAGAGAATATGCATTCTATCCTGGAAGCGCACGTGCCAATGATCGGCAAATAGCAGATCCATCTATTGTATATAAGGGTGACTTCCAAATACTATCATGGGTTAATAAGGTTAGATTTAGCAATGATCAGCCATTTACAATAGAATTTCTATTGCATGGTACTTGTGGTGATATTTGTGGTCGAGGCGAAGGTCGAGCGATATTGATGTCACGCGTTCAAGCCTCTTGTAATGATCTGTCATGCGTGCGATATCTGTCAAGAGCAGCAACACCTTGGGAGCTCCTTTTTTGGCGACCTATAATGGAATTGGTCATTACTAATTTCGAAGTGCTCTCTATTCATGATACCATAATGCGCGCTTTGGTATCATGGGATCTATCATAAATCCGAAATTATTTCTATGACGGACAGGTCCAAGCACAATATTATGGAGACTCAGATGGAAATAATCTAATCAATATTGATGAAGATGTTTTCGCAACGAGCGTAATCTACTTGCATAGTTCACAACAAATTAGCATAACCGATACGATAGAAATCGTGATATCAGATGCTTGTGAGCTTGCTCTTTTTATTCAGTTGGAGCGAGATTGTGCCTGTTTTGCGGCTGCTGAGGCAATTGGAATGTTAGAAAGTGTTACTACGCGTAAAGAAGTCTTGCTCTGTGCTTCAGAAATCTATGAAGTTGAAATGGCAGAGGTAAAGGAGTGCGGTAAAACGTGGAATGCTCATCCGCGATTGGATCTGAGCGATCCAGGGCAACCGATATATAATCCAAGTCTAACTCCAGCGTTTGTTGGTAGGGACACAATCGTAGGAATGTTTGGCTGTAATGATTGTGAATTTGTAGCCTCTATTTTCATAGATGTTTATAAGCTTACGCCAAACCTTGTCTTAGGCGCTCCTTCATGTAATAATAAAGGAGCAACTGTAAGCGCTATAATTGATCATCCTACTCCTGATGCATTAACGTATACTTGGAATATTCCGAATAGCGAGAATAGCCCAACGATTGAAGATATTGCTCTTGGCTTAGTTGAAGTCGTTGTTTCGGATAGTCAAGGATGCGGGGGAAGTGCTGAACTACTAATAGAGTCTTTTGAAATAGAATATCTCATCAATATAGGAGGAGATTTATGTGATAGCCTAGTAGGGCAATCTGTCGAAATTGAACTCAAGGAAACTGATGAGTCAGCAATTGCAGAATGGGCAGATGGTTATATGGGACTGAGTCGAGAAGGTTTGTTTTCAGGCTCCTATCCTTTCGAAATAACTTCCATTAATAGTTGTTTTGTTATGGATACACTTGTTATCTCCTCTTCATATCTTTCTGGAATTAATTGCCAAGATGCCTATTCAATAGAGTTAGGTCAGGAGCTTTCAATAATGCCACAAGAAGAAGTTGATAATCATCTATCCTTCTCTTGGGAACCTTCCGAACTTGTTTCTTGTGCTTTCTGTCAGACAGTTCTTATTACACCAAGGGGTCTAACAGAACTTTCCGTTACAATAATGGATTCTCTCGGATGTAGCAAAATCGAAACCATCAATATTACTGTTGGGAGCAGCCTAAATCTTTACATTCCTAATGTTATAACACAGTATGGATTGGCTTCGAATTCTACTCTTCTTCCTTCAGAACATCCTTCTGTAGAGCGCATTTTGCGCATATAGATTTTTTGACAGATGGGGTAATATCGTAGTAGGTAAAGAAAATCTTGATCCAAGAGATAGTTCACATGGTTGGAAAGGCGAAGATGGCAATCAACCTGCGAGTCCTGGAGTATATGATATTACTGTCCAGTTGATTGATGGTACAGAACAGCGATTTACTGCAAGTGTTGCGCTGTTACCTTAAGTGAGTCTATAGACCGCAAGAGGCTATGGAATTGATAATTCTCTCATTAGTACATTTTTTTCAGCCTTCTCAAAACCGTGTTTCACTAATAAAAATACGTCTGAATATAGTCCCAAAGGGCTACTCGATTCTTAACGCAGTAGACAATCAGAGCGAGGAAAGCGATAATGAGCACTCCCTTCATTCTCTTCGCCATCAGTTCATTCTTCTCTCGGCGAGTTGTGTATCTTTTTCTTCCGCTATAAGACATATTTATATCGTCTTCGTTTCTTTTAAATTAAGAAGATGGCCCATGGAATCCTCCTTGGTTTTAAGGTAATTAATGCTTTCTTTTTGGGCTGGAATGATAATTGGAATTCTACTTGCTACAGTAATTCCATTCTTCTCTAAATCTCTTATTTTAAGAGGGTTATTCGTGATAAGCTTTACCTTTTCTATCCCAAGGTCCTTAAGGATTATTGCAGCTTCTTCATATCCTCGGTAATCGGTTTCTAATCCCAATGCATGGTTCGCCTCTATAGTATCCATACCATCTTCCTGGTGTCTGTATGCTTTCAGTTTATTAATAATCCCTATGCCTCGACCCTCTTGTCTGAGATAGATGATGAGTCCCTTCTGTTGAGCTATTAGCTTCATAGATTCCGAGAGTTGCTTTCCACAATCGCATTTCTGAGAATGAAAGATATCTCCAGTCACACATTCTGAATGTACTCTTACACAGACGGCTTCTTGTACATCTAACTCAGGGTGACGCAAGACAATATGTGGAGTATACTCCCCGCTATCATACGAATGTGCCGTTACTATAAATGTCCCCCAATCTGTCGGAAGGAGCGCCTCTGCCTGCTGTTTGGTTCCTCGATTTCCCATACTCTAATAATCCTTAATACGCTCCCAGTAATTTTGGTTCTCAATATCCTCGATTATTTGCAAATAATTGTGATATCGCAACTCACTTACACTTCCTTCTTCAATAGCTTGCTTAACAGCGCATTTGGGTTCTTCTCTATGCGTACAATTATTATACTTACAACTGTCTGAAAGGACGAAAAATTCTCTGAAATTATGTGATACATCCATCACTTCCAAGTGGTTATAACTCAGTGTTTTTATCCCTGGAGTATCTATGATCTGTCCTGTGTCTGGCAAGTCGTGCATCTCGGCAAACGTCGTGGTATGTTGACCCTTTCCACTATAATCGGAAATGTACTTCGTCGTAATATCGAGCGTCGGAATCAACGCATTGATTATCGAAGACTTCCCAACACCAGACTGGCCAGCGATTAATGTCACCTTATCATTGACCAATGCTTTTAGTGCATCCATTCCATCTCCGGTCTCTATTGAGGTCAATAGTGTAGTGTATCCTATTTTAGTATAAATGGAAGAAAGAAACTCATACATACTAAGCTCTTTCTCGCCATATAAATCCTTCTTATTGAATACGATATGAACAGGAATATCATAAGGCTCGGTCATCAATAAAAATCGATCGATAAACCCTTGTTTGAGGTTAGGCTCCACGATTGTCACAACAACAATAGCCTGATCAATATTACTGGCCAATAGATGCAAGTAATGTTTCTTTCTTGGAGATTGACGTACTACATAATTAGTCCGAGGCAATATTTCTGTAATCATTGCGACTCCGTCCGCCTGCATTTCATAAACAACTTTATCTCCTACAGCAATGGGATTAGTAAGTTTTAACCCCTGGGTTCTAAACTTTCCTCTAATATTTGAATTATAGATCTCATTGGTTTTTGAGTCTCTAATCGTATAAAACTTTCCAGTAGATCTTATAACTACAGCCTCTGTCATCGCATAGATTTTTCCATTGTGATCCCTTGATGAAAAGACTGAAGAAGCTCTGGATTATGCTCGAGTATGCTACCTATGACAATAGTGTTCGCTCCGCTATTGACTAATGGGGGAACTTGATTAGGATGTCGTATTCCTCCCCCTACTATGATCGGAACATCAACAAGTTTACGAACTGCTGCGATCGTTTCTGATGGCATTGTATGTCCTGCGCCACTTCCTGCTTCTAAGTATATCGCTTGTAGACCTAACATTACTCCTGCGAGTGCCGTCTGAGCGGCAATCCCATGTTGATTTCTTGGAATCGGCGTGGTTCCACTCATGTAAGCAGCTGCAGAAGATGCGTCATCACCTACTATGATATATCCAGTAGGAATGGGTTCTAGCCCATACTCATGTATGATAGGTGCTGATTCTACCATCTTGCCGATAAGAAATTCTGGATTTCTTCCAGATATAAGCGATAATGCTAATACAGCATCGGCGTATTTAGATAATTGGAATGGGTTTCCTGGAAATAATATTACTGGTCTCTTTGTAACAGCCTTTAACTCTTTACAGACTTCATCTATATTATCTTGCCTGCTGGTACTTCCTCCCACAAGAATAATATCTGCATACCCTTTTCGCAGTTCTACTAGCAATGATTCGTAAGCCGTAGAATTTCTATGGTCTGGATCTACAAGGATCGCTAATTGTGTACGATTTTTTTTAAAGTAAGGCTTCATAATTCAGTTCAAACTTAGTGCAATTTGAAGCGATCCGAGTGATTCACAATATTGTATTTCCTTTTCCTAAGAAAATCACTCTATAACAGCACTTAACTTTAAGGGTAAATGAAAAAAGGAGCTTACGACTTACGCCCTAAACCCCCTATTGTATGAAGAAACATTTATTTGCTCTATAGAGATAATGTATATACAAAACCCTCTCCTGCGTGATATACATTAACAGTTATATCCTGTCCAACGTATTTGCTCAAATTATATCTGCGTCCGATAGAATTCTCTCCTAAAATATCTTCTTTCAAAAGCACTTCTTCGCTATTTGAAATGGAGATACTCACGTCACTTTGCAAGGCAAGGAGATTGAAATCAACAGTGTTATCCTCATTAAGCCAAACGGTAGGCTTATAAGTAATCTGTGACTCCTCGTTTGCGAATTCTACGCCTTCCTTTGTAATAGAAAAACTGAGTTTTTCTATTTTCATAAGGTCATTTACTTCAACTACATAGTTTCCGATAGGAAGTTTACTAAGGTCATACTTCTTAGACTTTCTTTCTGAAGTATAGATGACATCTGAAAATATGATACCGTTTGTTTGGCTCAAGAATGTACACTTTACCTTGTCTGCGAACATGTTCTCAAAGTTCAGCACGATCTTCTTCGCCTCAGATGATTTTGTTACATATATAGATGCTGGAGCTCCAGCGGCAGCATTCATGGTATTCGTCATTGATGCTATAAAAGCAACACTAATTAGAATTATAATTACCTTTTTCATAATTATTAAAGTTTATCTGTTTATTTAAATCCTGATACAAAGATGTCTATACTAAGTGTTTAATTACTACCTCTCTTTTGCCTATCATTACAACTATTTTAACATCGATGTCGTTAAGATGTCATATCAAAGTTAATTTGATTGCAATTCGGCGGTAAATAGCCGAATTATTATTGGTTAATAAACATTAAAACAAATTGTAATATGTTGGCAGAAGAAGAATTCGCGACATCATTTCAAGCCCCTACTTTAGAAAAAATCCCTATTTCTATTGATAGTTCTGTGGCATATAGAAGATTCTACAATGAGGCTCCCAACGGAGATCCTATCTGGCATTATCATCCAGAGATAGAACTCGTATATGTCAAGAGTGGCCATGGAAAACGACAAGTAGGCAATCATATTTCATATTATACAGCTGGTGATTTATTAATAATCGGTCCTAATCTTCCACACTATGGATTTACAAATCGATTGACTAAGAAAAATACAGAGGTTGTACTACAATTTCTTCCTGAATTTATTCCGCAGATGCCCGGCACCCAAGAATTCCGATATATAGTCGACTTACTGGAGCGGTCGAAACATGGAATCTCATTTAAAGGAAAAGCGAAACTTCAAGCTGGTAACCTTCTCGAGTCTATGGATGTAATGAATCCCTTCGATCGATTATTAACTACACTCCATGTGCTGAATACGCTTGCAAGGTCTGAGGAGTATAGCCTACTCAACATAGGTCAGGTTGCCATACAGTCAAATCCGCAAGACAAAGAAAGAATCAAAGAGATCTATGACTATGTACGGGCTTACTTTGAGGAAGAGATTGCTATCAGCGACGTTGCCAACCTAATATCAATGACGGAACCTTCTTTCTGTCGATTCTTTAAAAAGCAGACCGGTAATACATTTACCAAGTTCGTCAATGAATTCCGCGTCATTCATGCCTGTAAGTTGCTATCTGAGACCAGTAGAGCAATATCTGAGATTTGCTATGATTGTGGATTCAATAACTTCTCACATTTCAATAAACAATTCAAGATCATAACATCAAAGAATCCTTCCGATTACAGAAGTGAATTCAAAGAAGTTATTTCAAGTATGGAGCCTGTAATTAGAGAACCGCTTGTGATATAAGTCTTGCAAGTAATGAAAGACTTCTCTAAGTGAGGATTGACCGCAACTCTTTTGATAAAGTAATAGCAGAATCATCCCAATTATATAGTTGAGCTCTCTTGATCCCTTCTTCCCTCAACTTAATGCGCAATGATGGCTTGGTATATATAAATTCCAGACCTTTGGCAATAGTATCAATCTTCAGAGGGTCAATATATATCGCTGCGTCACGTGCTACTTCAGACATGGCACTATCAGCCGAGGTAATCACTGGAGCTCCAGACTGCATCGCTTCAAGGACTGGCATTCCAAATCCTTCCCACAAGGAGATATAAACCATAGCCAACGCACTTCCTACAAGGGTGTAAATGATGCCATCAATCTCTGAAAGATGAACAATATCATCTTGGAAATCAGCACCTTGCAATGTGCTACGAATAGCATTACTCTTCCAAGCCCATCTCCCTGCCAAGACCAGTTTTGGTCCTTTAGGATTCTTTTTGCGAAATAAATTATACGCCTGTATAAGACGTGAAATATTCTTACGAGGATGTATGGATCCGAGATAGAGAAAGTAAGGCTTGCCATCTGTGTATGCCTCTCTAAATCTCTCTTGGCTTTCTAAACTAAGCCGTCGAAACTCCTCATTGGCAGCATTATAAGTGATAGAAAGCTTTTCCTCTGGTACATCAAAAGAGTTCATGAGGTTTTGCTGGGTAAAATCAGAAACACATGCAAGATGATTCGCTTTCTGCAATTGTCTTGGCATGAGCCATTCGAGGTATCTTCTGTGTGAACTCACAGTCCCCTTAGGAAAATGTTGATAAGCTAAATCATGGATGGTCAACAGTGATGGAGTATTTGCCTTCAGCGACATCATCCCATCGGGATACCATACAGCATCGGCTTGTATACTTTGAAGTAACCTGGGAATCGCCCATTCGTACCAATAATACCACAGCAACGGATGTCGAGTTGGAGGCAAGAGTTTATGATGTATGACATTGGCTTGAGGAAAAAGAATTTGATTCTTTTTCCCATCATTGATGAGATGCCATTCTATCTCTGGGTGATTGACGATCAACCGATTAAGGAGCTCAAAAGTATGATGACCGATTCCTTCAAGTCTACCATTGAGAAGTCGAGTTGTAACTGCAATCTTCATAATACGGACTTGCAAGATAATACAAGCGGATAGCTATTTGATAATTTATCTGAGGTCATTTCGATGCCACTCATTATGCTGTCTTGTCCAGTTTTCGAATATCAGATCTTTTAAGCCTTGCTTCCGGGAGTTTAGCTAAATAACAATGAAATAATAAGGCAACAATTTGGACGGCTTCTTTTGTCCTTATTTCTCTCTTTAATTCAGTCAACGTATCAACAATTATCCTTCATTAAAGAAACAACTAAGACCAAATTAAACTCGTCGCAATCACCAATTTATTAGATCACAGTTAATAATGAGAATTGCAATAAGCTGTTAAAAT
>JBLIDB010000191.1:0-9766 GCA_047634015.1 Saprospiraceae bacterium | reverse complement strand
TGATTCTTATTTATTCTATCTCCTAATTGTTCTGTTATTTTGTAGCCAATGTAAATCCATACAAATTGATGAAAGTCAGTTTCGGGATGAGTGGCAGTCGCTATTTAATGGAAAAGATATTGATGATTGGACTGTCAAAATCCACCATTATGAAACAGGAGATAACCATGGTGAGACCTTTAGGGTAGAAGATCAAATTATAAAAGTACGGTACGATCAATATGAGGGTGATTTCAACGACCGATTTGCCCACTTGTACCATAACACTCCATTTTCTCATTTTCATTTATCTATGGAATATCGTTTTGTAGGGAAGATGCATCCAGGAACTCCCGTTTATGCCGAATTGAATAGTGGAGTTATGTTCCATTCTCAAGATCCAAGAACGATGCTGAAGGAGCAGGATTGGCCCATTTCTGTAGAAATGCAATTCCTGGCAGGTATAGAAGAAGGGAAATCACGGCCAACAGGTAATATGTGCTCTCCAGGAACAGACGTTGTCTTCGAAGGGAAGAAGGATCCTAGGCATTGTATCAATTCTACTTCCGATACCTACTATGGAGATCAATGGGTGAAAGCGGATTTAATCGTTTATGGAGATTCTTTAGTGCAACATTTGATTAACGGGGAATTGGTTTTGGAATATACAGATCCTCAGATAGGTGGTGGCGTTGCGAAACGTTTTGACCCTGCTCTCAAGATTGATGGTAAGCTTTTGTCCGAAGGTCATATAGCGCTGCAGTCAGAAGGGCAGCCGATAGATTTTAGGAACATCAAGATTAAGATGTTGGAATAGTAAGATTGGATTTCCGCTCTTTTACGAAGAGTATAGCAAAAATTGTAATTACTGATACTACTTGGAATACCCGCTTGAAATTAGAAGGGTCATTGTCATATATAGCGGCACCAATTAAAGCTCCTGTCCCGATTGCAATTTCCAATCCTATAAATAGCGTGGCCATAGATTTTCCACGATTAGAATCGTTACTGCGATCTACGGTCCATGCGAATACTGCTGGCATCGCAATTCCCAATGAGAATCCTATAAATCCTGATCCCGCTAATAGCCAAGAAGGGCTCTCTGCATATCCAAAACATAAATAGGCTAATGCTAATAGGGCTACAGCCACCTTCATAACTATAATCCTTCCATAACGATCTGATACTTGTCCTGCTACTAATCGAGATAGAATAGAACACAGCGTAAAACTGCTAAAATAAAGCCCCTTGTTTGTGATTCCAAGGAATTCAGATTGATCAGGAGTAATCGTAATTATAGCTCCGAATCCTAAGTAGGACAAACCACATACAAGTGCTGGTAGAATAGCTTGCTTACTGATAATTTCATCACGTTGCAGCACTAGCATTTTTGGCTTAAACGGTTTAGGTGCGGCTATAGTTTCTTTAATATTCCATACTAATAGGAAGGATATTACAGCGAATAGTGATGAAGCATAGAACATCATGTTTAGCGAGTGATGCGTCGCCAGATAGCTGCCCAGTGGTGGCGAGATCGAAGAACCTAAATTTATACTTACGCCGATGATGCCCATAGCTTCTCCTCTTCTGTGTTCAGGCACTATGTCTGCTATGTAAGCAGTCATGGCAGTAGGGGAGAAGCCAGTTGAAAACCCATGAACTAATCGAAGAAGCATAAAGCCGCTGATTGTGGTAAGTATGGGATACAAAAGACTGCATATAATACATACAATTGTTCCAATAATAATAATGGGTTTGCGACCTATAAGGTCTGTAAGCTTTCCACTAAATGGCCGTGATAGCCCAGCTGTTAAAGTGAATAATGCTATAATAAGCCCCTTATAATCCTCTCCTCCCAGAGCACTAAGAAAAGAAGGAAGTTCTGGGATAATCATATTGAAACTACCGCCGAAGAAGGCATAGCTTATGCATAAAATCCAAAAGGTCTTTGTATACAACTTCTGAGTATGCGGTACGCTTTGTGGCATTATACTGTAAACTTCATTTTCCTCACTTTTGACTTTTTTTAAATCAAAGTGCGAGTTTGCAAAAGTGTGCGAAGATACTCGCAGTAGTCGAATGACCTAATATAGTAAGCCCATCATCCACATAGGTATGTATCTTTGTCCTAATCAGAATCAAATAAGCGCTTCAATAGATTATTAAATTAACAAGACACTCAAGTTTGCAAAATCAGATTCAAGTTCAAGTTTACCATTCACATCCAGATAGACCAACAATAGCATGACCGATCCCACAAAGCGTAGTAACATAAAAATAGGACAATCTGTAGCCGTTGTCCAGAAACAAGATCAGAGATCAGGAGAACTGACAGAAGGTGTTATCAAACGAATCCTAACCAAGTCTCCAAACCACCACCATGGAATCAAGGTACAATTAGAATTCGGAAAAGTAGGAAGAGTGAAAGAAATTCTTGAAGAATGAAGTCGAGTACAATATGAGGTGAAGGTATCCCGTCGACCCACCATATTGCGCCCCCCACCAAAACTACTCTTCAATACTCATTATATCTCCACTGAGATACATCAATTGTAATTCTATGAGTTTCGCTTGGTAACGGGCATTGTTATATCCTACCTCAGAATTCAAGAGATTTAATTGGGCTTGCCTAAAATCTAAAGAAGTAAGTTGACCACGATTATACAGATCTGTTGTACGATCTAAGTTCTGGAAGTTCACATCAAGACTTTTTTGTTCGACTTCCAGAATATAGAGGGCATTCTTATAATTCCCCCAAGAATTGTCTATATCTCTCTTTAATTCTCGAATGATCTGCTCTCTGGTGAGAGACTCAGATTCCATTGCTATTTTAGTGTTTTGTTCCAATACCTTTTTTCGCCCTCCATCAAATAAATTCCAATTAAGCGTTACGCCCAGATTTAAACCAGAATTTGTAGAGGTCTTTATAAAGGAACCTGGAGCACTAACGGAGTAATTGTAATTTACTCCAGCATTTGTAGCGATGATAGGCTTATTGATTTTCTCAATAAGATCCAGATCATACTGACTTATGACTTGATTTTGATCTGAGAGTAAGAGGTTCACATTATTCGCAAGTGCTTTTTCAGCAAGGATGGAAGAACTTAGGCCATTATTGTATTCTACAGAAGAATCAATATTGAAATTCTCAGGAAGTGCACTCCCAAGAATAACTTCCAGGTCTCTTTTAGCATTCTCGACCTGTTGTGATACATCTAAAAAATTGACACTGTCTCGACTGATATCTACCTGGACATTCAATATGTCAATACTCAGGCCTTGTCCCAACTCGGCTCGCAATTCAACTCTCTCTAATCGTCTGCGAGATAATGTTAGGGCTTGCTCTACTGCTTTCAGGTTTTCTGAAAGTAGGGCAATGTTATAATATTGGTTATAAACTTGAATAATCGTGTTTTCGATAGTCTGGCGCAATTGGAGATTAGACAGATTTAGTATTTCTTTCATTTGCTCCAATTGCAAATCTCTACTGGGGTCCAGTAAATTATATTGAGCATTAACCGAAGCTCCAACAGCCCATGAGAAGGCAGCATTAGTTTCTGCCGTCATTCCATTACCAAATTTTTGATTGGACCCCCCGAAAGTTGTATTCGGTCCGACACTTGCATTTACAGTAGGGTAGTATCCAAGACTTCTTTTATCAGTATTATTCTCCGCAAACCGAATACTATTCTCTGCCAACTGCACTCCGAAATTATTTTTGATAGCAATAGCTACCGCTTCCTGCGATGAAATTGTTTCTTGTCCAAATACATTTGCAGTAACGCCGGATAATAAGAACGATATGACAATAGTTAGAAATTTCATATTCATTTGTATTTTACAATCACTTCTTTGTTATACGATATCGTGATCAGTCTCTTGTTCCTTTACAATTCTTTCTAATCTACTTCCTTCTACCCAATTACCGGTTTTTAGCCAATGAGCGCTTCGCTTCATACCACTATTCATCGAAAGTAGTAATGGTAATAAGTAGAGGGTAAGGAAAGTAGCGAATGCAATACCATATGCTACTGAGATCGCCATAGGGATTAGAAATTGAGCTGAAAATCCTTTTTCAAATATCAATGGAGCTAATCCTGCTACAGTAGTAATCGAAGTTAGAAAAATAGCTCTAAATCGTTGTTGTCCAGCCTCAAACAGAGCTTTCTTGAATGGCAGTCCTGTAGCAAGGAGATTATTGAATTTTTTAATGAGAACCAATCCATCATTTACTAAGATTCCTATAAGGGCTACGATTCCAAGCATTGATAGAATATTGATTGGCATGTCATGTATCCAGTGTCCCCATGCAACTCCTACAAGACTGAAAGGAATCAAAATAAACAGCATCAATGGCTGTGTATAAGATCTGAAAGTAAAGGCGATTACAATGTACATCAATAGAAATATTGCGGGAAGGACACTGCTCATAGCGGCTCCAATCTGTCCTGCTTCTCGATTTTGCCCTTCATACAGAGCAGTGATACCTGGGTATTTGGCCAGGATATTAGGCATAATATTCTCTTGCACTGAAGCTAGTAATTCAGTTGCACTATCCTTTACGTTTTTTTGATCTGCTTCCACTCGGATTTCTCGCTTACCTTCTAAGTGATTGATTACGACATCTCCTCTTACGATCTGATAACTTGCAATTTCAGCAAGTGGAACACGATTTCGAGAAGGTGTCACGATCCACATATCATCAAGATCTAAGAGGGAGGATCTATCTGATTTGTTATATCTCACCCATACACGTATCTCATCTCTTCCTCTTTGGAATCGTTGGACTGGTGCACCAAAAAACGCACTTCTAACTTGGGTCATGACACTGTTGAGATTAAGTCCCAAGAGGTACGCATTATCTTTTAATTGAAGCCTAATCTCCTTGATGCCAGCTGGATCATTATCCGTGATATCTTTAAGCAATGGCATTGACTGTAGTTGACGCTTAAGATCTTCTTTTGCCCCTTTTAGTTCAGAGATATTATTACTGATTAGAGATACAGAGATTGGCTTCCCTCCAAATCCGCTTCCAGAACCAAATTCTAATGTTTCTATTCCTGGGATTGTTCCTACTGCTTCAGAAAGTAGATTTGCTACTCTGGATGCATTTACGCGGCCACGTTTTTCACCAGGTTGTAAGTTAAGCGTAAGTACCGCTGCAGAAGTACTTCCTCCTGAAGAAGAAGAAGATCCTGGAGGTCCCGCCCCCGCGGCTTGAGCAGTCCCAATTCTTCTTATAGAATTTACAATAACATCATACCCAGTTGCCGCTTCCTCATTGAGCTGTTCGTTTATTTCCCAAGCCTTATTTTCTATATGAGTTATAATGCTATCCGTAATAATTTCACTTGTGCCTTGAGGCATCGTTAGACTGATATTAACTTGGTCACTTTCTAAAGGCGGGAAAAAACTCCCTTTAATCACACCTCCCATAAATGCTCCGATTGTAATGATCATGAGCGCTATGGGAATAGAAAATGCCAATACCTTATTTGCTAAGAAGAACCTTAAGGATGGTGCATAGAGTGTATCCCTCAACCATAACATACCACGCTCAGCCCAACGATTGAGTAAGAAGCCTTTCGACTTTTTCTTCAATGCTCTCGAGTGAGCTATATGCGCGGGAAGAATAATCAACGCTTCAACAAGAGATACCGCGAGAATGATAATAAGTACCTGAGCAATTTGTCCGAAAAAAGTCCCCAGATTTCCCGGTAAGAAGAAGAAGGAAGAAAAGGCAATCATAGTAGTAAGGATTGCAGAAAGGATTGGCGGAATCACTTCTAAGGTTCCATCGATCGCCGCTTGGGCAGGACTCTTGCCTAACTCGTAATGATAATAGATGTTCTCACCTACTACAATACCATCATCCACCAGAATTCCAATTACGAGTATCAGACCGAAAAGAGAAATAACATTGATTGTCATAAACGTAGGCGCAAAAATAAAAAGCCCGCAAAATGAAACCGGGAGACCTATCGCAACCCAGAAAGCGATACTTGGCTTCAGAAATATGCCAAGTAAAAGCAATACTAAGACAATTCCTAATCCTCCATTTTCTATGAGGAGAGTAAGGCGATCTTCCAGTGCCACAGTTTGATCATTGGAGACGATTAGTTGTACTTTGTCATATTGTTGATTGAATTTTTCGATATACGCCCGAGTGTTTTCGGAAGCCTCTATAATATCTTCATTATTAGTTGTCGCTACCGAAATCTGAATTGCTTGGGCACCATTGATATAGAGTTTGTCAGGGCTTTCTGACCATCGATCTCTTACCGTAGCCACATCCTTGAGACGTAAGATCGTTCCAGAAGGATTCGCTCTAATTACAATATTATCAAGTTCATTGCCATAGTAAGATCGATTATTGGCTCTTATGAGATAATTTTCACTTGAGGTCTTAATATTACCACCCGTAGACAGGATATTAGTACCTGCTACCGCCAATGCTACTTCATTGAAAGTAAGGTCATAGGCGCGTAGGTCTTTTTCTGTTAAGGCAATTTCAATTTCTTCACTTGGGAAGCCAGATAGACTTACCTGAGAGATTCCAGGAATAGCACGCAGATCTGCTTCTATTTTTCTCGCCATCTCCTTCAACATTTTGAGATTGGCTCCTTCACCACTTAATGTAAAAGATATGGCAGCATTAAGTATTTCTAATTTGGATACAACGGGAGGTTCCATCTGTGGTGGGTATGAAGGAACCCTGTCTACAGCATTTTTAACATTGGTCAATAACACATCTATATCAAAGTCTCTTAAACCTTCAACGGTTATACTTGCCCCGTTCTCTCGTGATGAAGAGGTTACTCTATCGATTCCCACGAGTCCTCTAAGATTGTCTTCTATTTTGAGAACGATCCCTTCTTCGATTTCTTCAGGAGATGCACCAGGGTAGACGATACTTACTGTGATAATATTCGCATCCGCCTGCGGAAAAAATGACGACTTCGTTTGTTGTAAGCCCATGATTCCAAATAGCACTATTGCCAACATCAATACATTGACTGCCACAGAATACTTTATAAAAAAAGATATTATTCCTCTCATTCAAAACGATATTTAGAATTCTGTGATTTCAACTCTCATTCCAGCATGTGATCCAGGGACGGACTTTCCCAATAATTGAGTGCCTTCAGGGATACCTTCAACCACCACTGTGGATTCGTTGTAAAAGAGCGGATTTACAACTATAGATTCTAATATTGTATCCTGAATTATGAATAGTTTATTTTGATCAAAAAGTAACTTACGATCCACTTCATATGTATTGGCCAATGCCTTAACTTCGAGATCCGCTTCCAGATAAAGCCCTTCTCTAAGTCCTGAGCCAGAAACTTGTATATAAACTTCTATCGTCTGCGACGCTTGTTCCACAATACCATTGAGTCTTGCAATTTTACCTTTCCATGATTTGGTTTTTTCGAGATTATGAAGTTCCACTTGCTTGCCTATTTTCAATAAGTCCATGTAGGAGACATTCACATTAGCAACCATTTCATAAGAACTCGTACTTATAAAGTTTGCAATCTTTTGCCCATTTCTAATCAGTGCTCCAGGATTGATCATAACCTCAGTAAGTACTCCATTATAAGGTGCTGCAATGAGATGCTTACCAAGTCTTTTCTGAAGATTCTCGATATTATAATAGAGGGTGGTTATGCCTTTACTTAGGATGAATAAGCGCTCCTTCTCAGATGTTGGTTCTGGGAATTGCTCAAGTGCCCGATTTATATCGACATTTCTCACATACGCTTCCCAATTAGGAAATGCCTCAGTATAGTCAAATTTCAAATCTGCCAGAAATAATGTAATTTGATTGATTAGATTACTCTTCTGTGCTTTTAGATTGGATCTCAGTTCGTCTGCATTAATACTCAGAAGTGTTTCCCCTTTTTGAAATCTACTTCCCGACTTAAATAAGTGCGCACTGGATTCAAATATTCCGGAAACTTCAGAAAAGATTTCTATTTGATTTTTGGCGACAAGATTTCCGCTTGTCTTTAAACTTATAGGAGTAGTACTATTCTCCACAAAAAGTGCCGAAACAGGTGTTATTATCCTACTTTCTATTGGCTTTGGGATATTTCGAGAGGCAACGAGATTTGTTGCTACCTTATAGGCGCCAAACAAGATCAATAGACCAAGTAAAGAAGTTATTATTATTCGTAACATATATGGAGTTGTTCTTTAGATTTTAGCTTAAATGGTTATTTCTATCCGATTGTTTTCAGGATCGAGAATTACACTTTCATAATAGCCGTCACCAGTAGTTCTGGGCTCCCCTACAATCTCGTATCCGGAACCGCGTAATTCGTTAGTTAGCAAATCTACGGCTTCCTTGCTACCTACAGAAACGGAAAAGTGAGTGATCCCTAAATATTCTGTGGTCGACTGAATTTTAGCATCTAAGATAGGAGATTTATGCATTATCTCTAATCGACAATCACTATCGAAAGTCAAAAAATAAGATAGGAATCCTTTCTTAGAATTGTGGTACTTATCATTTGCCGTAGCATTAAAATACGCTACGTAGAAGTCCTTCATTTTCTCTAAGTCTTTCACCCAAATGGCTAAATGATCTATTCTCATGAATCTTCTTTTTTTGGCAAGAGACTTTCTGCTATCTTCTTCTCGGCACCGACAAGTTTTGGATTATAGAAGATAACGTTTTGAATTTCCTTTGGCAAGTAGTGGTAATCCGGATCAGTCGGAGCTTGATTATGCGTGTATACATAACCATCACCATAGCCTATTTCCGTCATAAGAGAAGTCGGGGCATTACGGAGATGCATAGGTATAGATAGATTTCCAGTTTCTTTAACTTTGGCCAGGGCCTCATCGATTGCCATATACGCCGAGTTGCTTTTCGGGCACGTCGCCAGATATATGGTCGCTTGTGACATAGGAATACGCCCTTCAGGAAGTCCTAATTTTTTGACTGCATCAAAACAAGCATTGGCGATTAGAAGTGCATTTGGGTTAGCAAGGCCGATGTCTTCAGAGGCAAGTATTACAAGACGCCTACAGATAAATATCGGATCTTCTCCACCTGCAATCATTCTTGCCAGATAGTAGACCGCAGCATCGGGATCACTACCTCGTATAGATTTTATAAATGCTGAGATCGTATCGTAATGTTGATCTCCGGTTTTATCATAGCGCAAAGGATCAGAGAGTACTACGCGATCAGTGAGTTGATTGTTGATAATGATCTCATCATTGGGGTCGCATTGGCTGATAACAAGTTCTAAGACATTGAGTAGCCTTCGTGCATCGCCGCCACTATATTTTAATATAGCTTCATATTCTTGTATATCTATCTTTAGATTTTTCAGTTCTGTGTCTACAGAGAGCGCTTGATCAATTATGCTTATCAGGTGCTCCTTTTTAAGCGATTCTAAGATGTAAACTTGACATCTGGATAAAAGAGCTGAGATAACTTCAAAGGAAGGATTCTCAGTAGTGGCTCCAATAAGAATTACAGTTCCTCGTTCTACTGCTGCAAGTAAAGAGTCTTGTTGAGATTTGCTGAAGCGATGGATCTCATCAATAAATAGAATCGGTGAGGGGCTATCAAAGAATTGCTGCTGTTCCGCCTTTTTGATAGTATCTCTGACATCTTTGACGCCACTATTAATAGCGCTTAATGCGAAATATGGCCTCTTTAATTCATTTGCCAACAGAAGTGCTAAGGTGGTTTTCCCCACTCCTGGAGGGCCCCATAATATCATGGAAGGCAACTTATTCTGCCCTATACTTGAACGTAACACGGCTC
>JBLIDB010000190.1:0-9791 GCA_047634015.1 Saprospiraceae bacterium | reverse complement strand
GACCAAGAAAGAGGTTTGGGTACAAAACACCCAATGAAGTTTTTGCGAAAATATTGGACAATCAAGTGCACGTTGCATTTATTAGTTGAATCCAGGCATCGAAATACGCAAGCCTCGCGCCTTTCTAAGCAAAATGAGTAGGTATTATAAGATTTACTTTTGGGGTAGGGGGGCAATGATTCACTACGT
This sequence comes from Saprospiraceae bacterium, assembly GCA_047634015.1. Classification (GTDB taxonomy): domain Bacteria; phylum Bacteroidota; class Bacteroidia; order Chitinophagales; family Saprospiraceae; genus JAJRXG01. The sequence goes on along the minus strand of JBLIDB010000190.1, from coordinate 9,602 downwards.
CGCTGGTACTCGTCCTTTCCATGTACTTGGAACATGGTCTACATTAGGTCGTCGTTGATCAATAGCTCTGAGAACATCTCTTCGACTTATTTGCCCAACTAATTTCTTGCCTTCCAGGACTGGAAATCTACGATATGAGCAATTAACGAATTCATACGCCGCATCCATGATAGAAGAAGAATGGGAGAGAGTTTTGATTCTTTTCGACATGTAGTCTTTTACTTGACCATCTCCACTTGGAATTTGGTTATAGGGACCATCTACTAATAATCGGATGCAATCCTTCTCGGATAACATTCCTACTAATTTTCCTGTATTATCGATAACTGGAGCACCAGATATTTTATTGGTAAGGAGTATCTTAATAGCTTCTTTAATTTCCACATCAGGTGTAAAAGTGATGAGTTTGGTGGACATATACTCACTGACTGATTCTTGATTCTTCATACTAGGATCATTGTTTATCCTAAAATAGAATATAAGTCTGTATTTGTCTAATTATTTAAGCAATAATTTTAGCGGGGTTATATATTCCAGATATTATACTACAAAAATGCGATAGTGGGATATTTATGCTCTATTAATCTTGAGATATTTATTAATGCACGGTTTCGGATTGCTTAATTGTCGTATCTATTGTTGCCCCAAGCATATGAAGTAATTGATAGAGACCAAAGAATGTACGATTCACATATATGAAGTGGGTAGAACCTCGATTAGGGTTGTACTTGCTTTTTAGGGCCTCTTTAGAAAACTGCTCGCCCATGCTCGCCAGTCTTGTAAAGAAATCTTTATTACTAAAATCAAATTGTTCAGAATGAAATGGTTGAAGCACAAGGCTTAACATATCATGAAATATTTTTGCAAAGTATTCACGCTCTTCTTCCGAATCTTCCTCCAGTAGTACCTCGAGATCTGTCATCACTTCGAGATATCTGTCTCGATTTTCTAATACTCCTCTATCTAATACTTCAAAGTATGACTTATAAAAGGAGGGTGGGATTTCTTTGGTACAGCCAAAATCCAACACCGCAAGATCACCTTCAGGAGTCATTAGTAAATTACCGGGATGAGGATCCGCATGCATTTTTTGTAAGGTATGAATCTGATAATTATAGAAATCCCAAAGTCTCTGTCCGATAGAGTTTCTTTCTTCTTGGGAAGGATTTTGCTTTAGATAGGTTGATAAATGTGTGCCTTCGATCCACTCCATAGTGATGATTCTATCACAACTATATGCTGGATAGTAAGTAGGAAATCGAAATCCATCCATCCATTCACAAGCTTGTGTAAGTTCTATGCTATTTTGGATTTCAAGCGTATAATTTGTCTCTTCATAAAGTTTTTCTTCCACTTCGGCAAAATACTTTTCAGCATCATTCATGTTAATGCGGAATAATTTACCTGCCAAGGGCTTGAGCATTGCAAGGTCTGATTTGATTGAATCTGCAACACCTGGATATTGAATTTTAACGGCCAGTTTCTGACCAGATAGCCATGCCTCATGGACTTGTCCGATACTTGCAGCAAACTTGCTGTCGTAGTCAAATTCCTCAAAGACCTCTTCTGGATTTTTACCGAAATGTTTTCTAAATGTCTTCTTTACCAATGGAGCTGATAAAGGAGGGACACTAAATTGTGCTAAGGAGAACATCTCTGTATATGCTTTAGGAAGAAGATTTTCTTCCATGCTGAGCATCTGTGCTACCTTCAGCCCACCGCCTTTTAATTCTTGAAGACTCTCCATAATATCGGAGGCGTTGTTCTTTTCAAGTTTTTCAGTTGTAAGCTCTGGATGAATAAGTTTCTCTCCATAGTAAGCAGCATAATTCTTGCCTACCTTCAATCCTGTTTTTAGAATTTTTCCTGCTCTTTTTAGTTTGCTTGTAGGTATAGACTTAGCTGTTTTCATAATAAAAAGCTTTAATTAGAATTTCTTTTTTCCTGCCATATAAATCTCCCTAAATCGAATAAGCTCTTAACTGGAGCTATTTCTATGAGATCAATAGCGGCACGAACGGATTTTTCGATTGCGATATCAGTTTTCTCTTTTCCCTCGGATTGGTCTTTATTCCAGAAATCTATTAGACACATTAATTGAATCCAGAATCCTTCTTTCTGACCTCGATGCACTATATCATTTACAAAATCTACTTGATCAACCCCAAGACCACTTAGTGCATTTGAACCTATTGTTGCTTCTATATAATTATGGAATGGTGTCTTCATTCCTTTTGCAACTTCTCTTCTTTCATTAAAGGAGGGCCGAATACTCAGATGGGCTAAGAAATACGCTTTGTTAAGAGTAAGAGATTCAAAAAAAGTATAGAAGAACGATAGAAGTTTTTCGACTTGTCCAAAAGTTGCGTATTGAGGATCATTAGAAATCGTATCAATGGCATCATTTAGGATGAAACTCCAAATATCCCGCTCTATGGCTTTTATATCGGAATAGCTAATGTAGAATTGTTCTTCGGTAATCTTAGAATAAGTGCTAAAGTCTTCAACAGAAGCCGAATCACCTTTTAATTGCGTCACATATTCCATGTAGAGGCTCATTAAGTCTTTAGCACTTGTAGGGGTTTTCAAGTTCATCTTCTTTCTGTCAATGGTTAAACAGATACAAATATCGTTAGTTTTATCAAGGAGCTTAAGTAGATTTACTTTAGATAGTAGGTAGCATCTTGAATCTTATCTTCCTTATTTCGCTATAGAAGGGGAAACTAAGAAATCAAAGTATTGCTTTGGGTAAGGTTCATCATTCAGCGTATAATGCCACCATTCTTTAGAATAGGAACGGAATCCTGCATTCCACAAAGTATCCTTTAGCAATCTTCTATTACTCAATTGAGTAGGAGTGAGGTCGGAAAAGGAATGATGGGAGACTGCTCCGAAGAAATCATAAGGGCCACCCATATCGATCTCTTCACCCGTTTCCAAGTTCGCCAATGTTAGATCTATTGTACTTCCTCTACTATGTCCGGACCGCGTTGATATATAACCTAATTTGAATAGATTTTGCTTCTCTTGTTCTGGATAGTAAGCAGCTTTCATAATTGTGTCTGCTTCTAATTTGGACCATGATATAAAATTATTGACTGCGTGTTGTGGCCTATAAGTGTCGAATATTTTAAGGCAATATCCTTTCTTCTTGAAGGATTTTTCAGCGGTCTTTAAAGCCAAAGCTGCCGTGCGAGTCATAACCTAACGATCAGAGAAATAGCCTTCTATGGGTTTGCCGATAAAATTATCATGACTGTGATATCGAACCTCGTATTGCGTGGATTCCAAAACTTCATCTAAGAAGACGAAGTCATATTCTTTCATCCAATCTTCTTGACTAAACGCCTTGAACACTAAGAAAAATCCGATCGTCAAAACGAGTGCAAGATTATATACTCTACTTATACGGTTCATAAATATTTCTAAATGTGAAGGCGTCTTTTGAAGTCCCAATTCTATCAATAAGATTGAGCTTTTCTACGGCCTCGTCCAACGTAGGCTCGTGACGAATGGATACCCACCAGAGCGCCATGTGTGCTCGCTTCATAGGATGAAACCATTCGACACGCTTCATATAAACATTGACGTGATCAGACTTATAAACAAATGTTTTTAAAGCTTTGACATCTCTCCATACTGACATATTAATAATATAACTTGGGTCATTATAAAGATTGTAGGATGTCGCATTACCGACTTCATCCATAAGCCTCCATATGAATCCATCGCTTTGTTCAGCAAGATAATTAATACGATCTAAATCGGCAACAAAATCCGCGATCAAAGGATCATCAATAGGCGCTTTCAAATGCGCAATGTTAATCTGTGCAAGATGATATGCAGGCATATGTACAGTCTGAAGACTTATAACGAGAATACAATGAAGAAGTGTATTTGCCCTTTCGTGTAATAAGTTACGTACCTACTTTAATAAAGGCCTCTGTAAATTTTCTACCTGTTGCTTTGTCCATTGCTTCCAATGTGTAAGTTCCTCCAATTAAGTCACTTAATGGTATCTGAAGAAGTTTACTCCCTCTGATCATAGAGGTTTTGTATACAGATTGTCCGATAGCATTGCGAATCACGACACCCACTTTATCTAAGGCCTGGGCGTCAAGAGTTACCTTCACGAAATCGATAGCTGGATTCGGGGCAAGTACTACTTTGCTTATCTGCGGTGCCCGATAGTCGGCGACAGAGGTATCCGTAAATTCTGATATTTCTGCAAGTTCTGTGTTGTTAGGCCCCAACCATTCCATAATCTGCACAAATGCAGTTGCATATTTATTGGTAGTTCCATTTCTACTCCAAACAATATCCGCAGGGTCTTGATTAGGGGCCAATTGGAATCTTAAGATTGCTACTCTCTCCCATCCATGAGATGGTTTGATCTTTATTCCCCCTGTAAAGTTATTTGATAGGTTTATACTGAAATTTAAAAACCCCAGATTCTTATCGAACTTTAGTTGATTGACTTTATCCGCGGGAACATTTTCGAGTAATTCATGAATAAGAATATCGCTATAGAGGTCACTAGGTAAGTCACTGTTGGAATATTTAGTGTCAAACTGAAGGGAAGAAGCATCATAGTAGATTCTATAGTTCTGATCGGCAAGAACGAATTCTCCAGTGCCATCATATTTGATCTCTACATTGACATATACGCTATTAGACGCAGGGTCATATAAATTGGGCTGTAAACGTAATTGAACATCTGAGTTTGCACTCAATGAAACAAATAGAATAAACAGGGATAATACTGTGATGGTTAGTCGACACATACTTTTTCGGGGCTTAATTATAATACGGACTTCTAATTTTTCTCACATATTAGAATTCCATGCACATCTAGGACAGTTAATTTGGTTGATCCCCCTACTCTTGAACGCAAAAATTTTGATTCTTTATTTGACAAATTCAGCAAATTCATTCATATTATAAAAACATGCAATATAAAATCAGTTGATTATCTGAATGTTGTGACAAAAACTCTTTCGATTGGAAGATGGAATAGTATCTTTGAATTATGCGAGCATTAATCATTCCAGATAAGTTCAAAGACTCTTTATCAGCTTTCGAAGTAGTGGAAGCGATCAAAAAAGGGCTGCTAATGAAAGGTCAAAAACTATCTATAGCAAGTATTCCGATAGGTGATGGAGGAGGAGGTTCACTACGTATTATTGAAAGAACACTCAATACCAAAGTCAGAAAAGTAAGTGTTTCTGATCCGCTATTCCGGCCCATTACTTCGTCTTATAGATATACCAAAGATACAGCTTATATAGAAATGTCCTTAGCCTCTGGAATAGAGCTGTTGACTGAAGAAGAGCGTAATTGCATGAATACTTCTTCTTTTGGAACAGGGATGTTAATCGCTGACGCTATCCAGCAAGGACTAAAACAGATCTATTTGTTTATTGGTGGATCATCTACTAACGATTTGGGAATAGGAATGGTAACTGCCTTAGGCTATCGATTTTTAGACCGCCTCGGAAAGGAAGTACTACCTATCGGGAAAAACATGAGCAAGATCACGCATATCAAACATACCCAACCAGAACTCTTGGAAGGTGTTACGGTGAATGTTGTTTGTGATGTGAACAACACGCTCTATGGTCATGATGGTGCAGCTTATGTATATGGCCTTCAGAAAGGAGCCCAAAGATTGGATCTGTTACATCTGGATAATGGTCTAAGACACCTTTCGAATCTGATAGAACAACAATTAGATAAAGATATAGGTGAAGTGCCTGGCTCAGGAGCAGCAGGAGGAATAGGAGGAGGGGCTTTGGCATTTCTTAATGCGAATAAGATATCTGGGATTTCCTTTTTCTTAGACCTTTTGGACATAGAATCTTCAGTACGTTCAAGTGACCTTGTTATCACTGGCGAGGGAAGTATAGATGCCCAGACTGCCTTTGGTAAAGCCATAGAAGGGATTCGTCAACTATGCGAAAAGCATGATAAGCGACTGGTTGTCTTTTGTGGTAAGAATGAATTGGATGAAAATGAAGCAAAAGGGATGGAGATCTATGACATTATGAGCCAATCCAAAAACGAAGAAGATGCAATGTCTAATGCGTCAACCTATCTCACTAAGATGGCCAGAAGGTTGGAGATCTAACCATAATATAAAAAAAGCCACCTAACAGTTAAAAAGGTGGCTCTTGAATTCTACATCTTGGAGAGCAATGAATCTTTAGTGAAAGGGTGATGGTTGGACCACTTGTCACATTTATCGGTTGAATAAATGCAATCTATTTCACTGCTTGGGATGATATATTGCTTTCCTAACAGGTTGTGCAGCTATAACGTATGACAACTCAAATTAGTTGCATATTGATAAAAAACTAATATACTTTTTTTCAATATGTACTTTATTGCTGATCAGCAGTTACATTCTGTTTTTCTTGGAGTTTGGGCTTTGTTTGCCACTCTTCTGAGATGTCATTGGATGTAGACCATCGAATTGCGAACTATAGAATATTTCAAATAAAATATTTATCAAGATTATTATAGTTAGAGGGGAGTACATCCCAGAATCAAGCTACTTCCTTGTTAGATATCCTACCATTCCACTACCAAGAAAGATAAACAATGTAGCCACCAAGCTTCCTATACCCAGTAATGGAGTAAATGTCAAGCCATGCCCAACAGTACACCCTCCAGCGATACTACCTGATATTCCCAATCCCAAGCCACCAAAAAGGCGCTTGGCTGCAATATTTGGTTTGGGGAGCATAAATTGTTTTTCTGATTTGTTAGAAGTGTTAAAATAAGCCCCGATTGGAATTCCTAATACAAAAAGTAATCCCCACGAATACTTGAAACTCATCATATCCATAACTCCAGGGATTATCGCCAGGCTATATGAGGTGCTAACAATGAGAGCGATAACCCATCCCGCCGTACCAATTATACCAATGGAGATACCTGTTCTTTTCCATCCCCATGATGCGTTGCGGGGTTTGTTGTCTTTTTGCCTCAGTAGTAGGAAAAGGATTATTCCAGAAATAGCCACAATGAGAATTGCAACCAGTATGGGGGATTCACTCTTCCAAACAGGTTGCTGGTGGGAAGATCCTAACTCTTGAATATAGTTTTTAAAATGATTCAATATACCCATCTCCATCAAATAGATTCCAGCTGCAAATCCGATTACTGCTAAAATTGCACCAGAGTTCTTCTCTCCAATTTTATAAAAGATTCCCGCACCACAACCAGCAGTGTAGTGCATGCAAATTCCAAATAGAAAACCGCCTATTGCACTTCCAACGAATACTAAAGGTGGAAGTCCTATACTTTGCACTAAATAACTTGTATTGGAATTAAGATAAAGTCCTACAAATAGTAAAGGCAGAATCATCATCTGAATTAGAATTGCAAGTAAGTAGCTTTTTATTTTAGTAGTATCCCCAATACGTACGACATTAGAAAACCCAGAATTCATGCAAAACTGCCCCTTAACAGAGACGTAACCATATGCGAAGCCAATGAATAATGCTATTATCTTCATTTATAAATTAATAATCTCGGTAATATACCAAACACAAAAAGAAGTTCGGGAAAGACAAGTCGTAAATATCTCGGTCTGAGAAGTTTACAGATGCTTATGCCAAATTCGCTTACTGTGTTCAGTCAGCAAAGGGCTATTGGGGGCATCTGATTGCCATCTTAATTAATCTTAAACGACTTGAATAATTAATAGAGTGAAGGAAAGATTATAATTACACCAATAGTAAGTGAGTAAAACAAGATTTTCATGGTAATCAAGGGACTTGATGCTTCGGACATAGACAAAACACTACCATCAGAAAAGATCACCAAATTAGGCCATTGGATTATAAACCAACCCATCATGATGAGTATGATTTGAGCACCAACAACAAACCTTAAACGCCAAATCTTTTTACTTTTTATTAATCTGTAAATATAAGGTACCATCAAGGTAGCAAGTATACCAGCACCTATCGAAACCGGACGCGCTAAAAACAATCTATGAAATTGTAAATTAGTAATGTAAGAAGAAATTAAAATGGAACTTCCTGATATTATTGATAATATAAACACCTTAGATATGACTGATTGAAGTTCGGCATAAGCCTCTTCAGATTCTACTTCTCCTAACAAGAATATAGCAGCAATGTAGGCGGATAGGGTGATCATAAATATCCCTATGAATAGGGCAAACTAGTTAAACCATGGGAGAATATATTGTTCTAAAAAATTAGTGTTGAGTCCACTCCGAATAATGGAAATATCGCCAAAAGGGCCGTTTCCCGATATTATGACTTTCTGGAGTGGACTCAGTGTTGACCTCATTTGGTACCGTTCCGCTAAAGAACGCTGAGATTGTAACGCTTAAGAAGAATACTGCAACAATACTGGAATATCTAAATATCAAAGAGTAGATATGCTGTGATTTATCATGATAGGCATGATAATGCCTGAAGGTAAATGCCGTTCCTCTGAATATAATAGCTATTAAAAAGAGTAGGACAGGTATGTGTAAATGAGTGGACAGAATAACATAAGCCTTAGGGAAACCATTGAAGAGAATTACAATAGCTATGATAAGCCACATGCGTTTAGCTGTCCCAGACAGGAGCTATTGCTTTAGATACTGTTGAGCTACTTCTGTCACCCATAAAGAGTTCTATTATACCCGCTCCAAAATCAGCACCACCCAATATCATGTATAAGATAAGGCTTATTCCCATTATAATCATTACTAACTCTGTATACATAGACTATGTATTATACTTTTCGTGAATGAATTTGAGCTGCCTGTGCATTAACCATATTACCGCTAAAGTCAAAATGGAATAGACCATCACTACTACCAAGAGCGAATATTGTATACCCGGCATTGGTGTGAGTGCATCTTGAGTCTTCATTACTCCATAGATGATCCAAGGTTGTCTTCCTACCTCTGTGACTGTCCAACCCGCTTCGAGCGCTATAAACCCTATGGGGGTAGCAAGGGCTATTAATCGTAACCACCATTTCATATTGATATAATCCCACTTCCGCCATCTCATAAAGAAGTATAGAAATCCAATTATCATCATAAGAGAACCTAAGGCCACCATTGTTTGAAAGGCAAAATGGACGACTATAGTTGGGGGACACTCATCTTCTGGTATTTGATCCAGGCCTATGACCTCTGCATTAAAATCTCCGTGAGCTAAAAAGCTTAAACCACCAGGAATTTCTATTGCGTATTTTAATTCTTTAGTCTCGTCATTTGGAATACCACCGATTATCAGAGTTGCACGCTTAGAAGTGTGATAATGAGCCTCCATAGCTGCAAGCTTTGCCGGTTGTCTTTTTGCCATATCTTTGGCAGCGAAGTCTCCAGTGATAGGCATTGCAAATGCTGCTATAGCTCCGAAGATCAAAGCTATTTTTAAAGCTTCTTGATGAAAACGGATTTTCTTACCTCTAAGTAACATTAAGGCGTGAACTCCCGCTATGGCAAAACCTGTACTTGCAAAGTATACGTCCGAGCATCTACATCTATAGATTTTCGGTATTAAAATTATTGGGTAAGAGTTTATGAATCTCTGTTATTTTGGTATCGTTGATATTTTCAAGGT
>JBLIDB010000189.1:0-9798 GCA_047634015.1 Saprospiraceae bacterium | reverse complement strand
GCCCGTAGTACTCATGCTCATACCTGCCATCCAATACCCTATCAAGGCGATGATAGCTGCAGGTAGCACATATCTCACTCGACTTTTTACGGTTGCACCGATATCAGCATTCTGACTCAAGGCACTCGCAATGGTTGTATCCGAGATGGGAGCTACAAAATCACCAAATGTAGCACCTCCGATTATCGCCCCTGCCAATACTGGTAGGTATGCACCAAGCATTCCGCCTGTAGGATAGAACAAGGGAGTACAGATTAAAATGGTAGCAAAACTCGATCCTGTAGATAAGGAAACAATGCAGCATATTATAAAAGTGACGATGACAAAACCTGTACCATCTAACTGTAAAAGACTCGAGAGCCAGATGAGCGCTTCTACAAAACCAGTAAGCGTCATCAAAATTCCAATGATTGAAGCAAGGATCCAAGCAGTGATCATGATCATCACTATCTTCTCAGACATACCAGCGATCACGACTTCCGAAAAAGCGGTACGGTCTTTACATAATATTAATCCCAATCCAAGAGCCACAATCAAAACAGGCCAAAAACCTCTTTCATCTGGGGCACCTGATAAAGCAATACCAATTACACCTACTGTAAAAAGAATGAAAGGAAGCAAGACTCCAATGATTCCTCCATGGAATTCAAGAGTCGATACTCTTTCGCGTGAGTTTTCTTGTGGATGCTCTAATGTCAAAGCTAGCTATCGCTAAAATTGTATTTCATAATAGACCCGTGTTTACCAATCTTATCGCGCTCAAGTTCGTAAAAAGCTCCCTTAGGACCTTGGCTTTGAGCAACGATATTATTTATTTGTGTCAATTCACTAGTGGTCAGAGAAAAGCCTTCTAACTTTTGTAAACTTTCTATGTGATTTCGATTACGAGCGCCAACAATCACACTACCCACCATCGGTTTTTGCAGTACATACTTGCATGCGACTTCGGCTATGCCAACATCATAGGTATCCGCGATATCACGAAGCACCTGAAGTAGCTCTTGAAAAAAGGCATAGCTGCCAAATTCATCTATGATCAGTCGGTATTTGGTCAAGGAGCGGTTTTCCAAAGGATGTGATGGATCTGTAGCCCCCAAATAGCGGTCACTTAGGAATCCACCAGCAACAGCTCCATAACAGAGATAAGGAATCTTATGCTCTTGTGCCAATGCTGTTATCTCACCCTCTACCCTATGATCAAGAACAGAATACTGCACTTGATTAGATGCAATAGTAACCCCTGCGTCTAAGATCTCTTGCGTACGCTTAGCATCAAAATTTGTAATCCCTAAGAAGCGTATTTTCCCACTCTTCTGTAAATCGGAGAGGTGCATCGCCGTTTCAATATATTTAGGAAACTGATAATCCCACCATGCAAATTGTACCAGATCTAATTGCTCTACTCCTAATCTTCGCAATGAACGATCTATAATACTTGTCGTCGCATCTTTTGTCAAGGTGGCCAGTGAATTATAGTCAGGGACATATTTTGTGTGGACTTGAATCGGAGGCAAATCACCTGCCAGAAATGCTGCTTGATATTTTTTTCTAAACTTGCCGATGAGCTCCTCTACACCGGTATAAATATCGGCACAATCAAATGTGGTAATCCCCGCTTTTACAAATGCATACATGTCTTCTAAGGCCTGCTCTTCGGATATACGACCATGACCACCGGCCAGATGCCAACCTCCCTTTATGACCCGTGAGATTGAATATCCAGACTGTAATTCTATTCTTTCCATTGACTTATCCTAATTCAGAAGATGCATAATGAGACCTCTTGTTCCTTCGTAATATCGGCGCTTCATGATGGCAATTTATAATCCCCTCAACATAAGTGCTTTAAATTAATATTCCTAATCCTGTCTCTCCTCCCCTCCTTCATACTTAATCAACAACCTCAAAATCCCCTCATCAGCAACAACCGATTTTTTCAAAAACCCATATGCCTGTTGCGATATGAAGCTATTCTCATTCTTCAAAATTCCAGCAACCGCTTTATACGTTTCAAGATCATTGATGGAATGTTTGGTATATAATTTCAGTATCTCTCCAAGTTGTTTCCCATTCAATTTATGGAGTAATTTTCTGGAGGATGATGTCGCTATTGAACTCAAATAGGGAGCTGTCATTAACTTTTCAACAATCATTCTTTGAATACTATGATCAGCCTCTTTGTAAATGGAAAACAAAGAGTCTTGAAGTGGGGCAGTATGGAGATGTGGCACTTTAATGGCATTGATCGCAGAATAGGAAAGGAAGAAATCATCGCCTGAAATAATGTCTAAAAGCGCAGTTGTGAGTTTGGGGTTTAATGCTGTTTTGTGAGGAATCCGCTTCAATGCCCAAACCCGATCGCTTATATCAGGGCTTTTTAAAATCAAATCTATCAAATCTGGCGTTAGCTGTTCTTCTGTGAGGCGGACCACATAATCTTGCGTAGTGCCATGTACTATATTCCACAGTGTGTACGTGGAATAAGCAGCTCCTTTTACGACCATTTGTGCTACACTTGCTGTTGTAGCACCAGAAATCCCATCTACTGAATCCGGCATTGTTGCAGGCACTTCAATCAACTTTTCAAAAGAGATTTGACCCAAAGGCAAATTGGAATCAGCTAATAAATCATTTAGTCTTTCGTATTCATCATTGGAAAATGGTTCATGCTCGTACTTACTTAAGAATTCTCCTATGGGCAATTCAAACCCCAGGTATCGGCCCGTAATATTCCAATAAACAGTAATCGTTAAAAGGCGACATTCACCATCAAAGCATACTTCTGTTGTGATATTTTTGAAATAATGAAGAGGAATATCATGCTGTGTCTTGACCAAAAAGAGGGCGTCATTACTTACCGTATCGGGATATACAAACACTTCAATTTCTTGCTGATTAGAATCCCCAACGATTGTAGGCTTTTGTGAATATTTCAATGTCTCTTGATCTGCCAGAAAAGAATAGAAAATACATAATCCTAAAAGACCCGTTAATACACCAAAACAATTTACATCAGGCAGGTTCATAGTTAAACCTGATTAGGTACAATTGCGCCATGTTCTTTTAGCATTTCCCTTATCTCATTGATAGGAACTTCAGCGGGCGAGATTTCTTTTTGACTGGCAAGGACAGCAGCAACGGCAGCCGCTTGCCCCATCCCCATACAGGAAGCTTGCACACGCAATGCTGAATTCGCTAATCGGTCGCTACTAACGCAACGCCCAGCAACAAGAAAGTTCTTACTCTTTTTGGGTATCAGCGCTCTTAGTGGAATACTTGCCACGATATCCGGCTTTAGAAATTCTTGATAGATGGACTTTCCTTCTCTATGCAGATCAATAGGATAAAAGGAATGGGAAACGGAATCTTCAAAAACCTTCCCTTCCACATAATCCAAGTGTGTCATTTTATAAATACCATCAATCCGATACGTTTCCCTTACGGCCGTTTCTGTCTTTAAATCCAGAATCCGAACATTTTCACATCCCGGAAATGATCGTAGCTCGCGGACCAGTTTTAACAAAGTAGATCTCCCTTGATGATTGGCGATACTATGCGATTCCGCCGTGGTAGAATCCGCACCTGGTACATACACATAGCCGTAAGGTACAAAGGTATGTTCCCGACTTGTTTTTGTTTGGCGTTCCAGCATATTCTGTCGGAGTACACGATGGTATTTTTTGGGGATCTTTGTGAGATCAAGGGCGTCATAGTCATATCCTCCTATCCGAAATACCAGTGATCCTGGTTGCGTATCTGCTTCCCTTAATACATCAAACCCTGCCATTGATGCTATCAATGCATTCCCTGTACAATCAATAAGCTGATCGCAAGTGATATGGATTTTGCTTCCTTTTCCGACAGTCTCTACTTCCCATTTTCCGTTCTTAAATTCTATCTGGGTTGGTGTCTCGTAGTAGCGGATATTTACTCCCGCCTCTATACACTTCTCTTCAGCAAGTAGTGTGTACAAAGCTGCGTTTACGGTCACTTGATGTTTCCAATGTCGATCTGGTAAAATGGAAAAATTCGGTAACTGACCTCCATTGAGTTGAACGCAATCCATAACCAGTTCCCATCCGATTCCGCTAATGATCTGTTTACCCCAGGCATGGAATATCCCCGGAAAGGCAACCCCTCCAGTAGTTGTAGTACCTCCGAGCTGACTTCCACTTTCAATCAGTACCGTTCGAGCGCCCGTCCTACCCGCCTGGATAGCGGCAATCGTTCCAGCAGTACCTCCGCCTACTACAAGTATATCTGTAACAATGCTTTTCTCCTTGGTTTCGTATGGACTTACCAATCTTTCTGCCTTAGACAAGGATGTTGCACCCATACCAAGAGACAATGCGCCCAGCGATTTAATTGCCTTTCTTCTTTCTATTTTTTTCATCTCCTATTATGACTTAAACTAAGATACAAAGATTCTAAGATAAATAAGATAAGTAATGGTCGATTGTAAGTGACCCGCAGTTTGTCTGAATTAAAGTTCGTAATAATTGATAACCCTAACAAAGGGTAATTAATCTACGCTGTATTGATTATCTTGAAGGGATTTCTCATTTTTATCTTCAAATATCATCTGTTTAATTCTCCAAATGAAGAACGCCATAAAAAGTCAAGACCAAAGATTTTCTAGTCAATGGGGCTTTCTTCTTAGTGCCCTAGGCGTGGCTATCGGAACAGGTAATATTTGGCGGTTTCCGCGTATTGTAGCGCAAAATGGAAGCGACGAGGGTGCAGGCGCTTTTATCATCGCCTGGGTGATTTTTCTATTTGTTTGGAGTATTCCACTAATCATTGGAGAATATGCCTTGGGCATTTCAAGTCGGAAAGGAGTAGTTGGTACAGTTATGAAGTACGCCGGAGAACGATTTGCATGGATGGGTTCCTTTATGACCTTTGTTGCAATGGCCATAACCTTTTTCTATTCAGTAGTATTGGGATGGTGCATTTTCTACTTTATACATTCACTTTTCTATGACTTGCCTAATAACACAGAGGCTGCTATAGAAACCTGGTCTACTTTTCAATCCAGTGGATGGCCACTTGTAACACATGCTGTGGTAATGCTATTGGGTGGATTTGCGATCTGGCGTGGCATCTCAGGTATTGAGAAAATCAATAAGTGGCTAATGCCCATACTGCTTCTCATTCTGTTCATTGCACTCATTAAGGCGCTTACTCTTGAAGGTTCGCATCATGGACTTATCTATTTGTTTTCAGTTGACTGGTCACAATTCAAAGATCCAAATATTTGGGTGGCCGCCCTTACTCAGAATGCTTGGGACACCGGCGCAGGATGGGGGCTATTTATCACCTATGGAGCATACATGCAGATGAAGTTTGGTATTGTCAAAAATGCCATAATCACCGCTGTAGGCAATAATATTATATCCCTTGCCTGTGCGATCATGGTGTTTGGTACATGCTTCGCCATCATGGAAGCTGATATGGGAAGGTCGCATGAAGAGATCCTTGACATCATACAAGACAGCGGACCTGCTTCTACGGGATTGACATTTATATGGATGCCACAATTATTTGAAAAAATACTCTTTGGAAAAGCCCTTACGATCATGTTCTTTCTTGGTCTGGCTCTGGCAGGGTTTTCATCTATGATTGCACAATTGGAAATGACGGTGCGTACTTTCGTTGATGCAGGCTTAAAAAGATCAACGTCTATTATGCTGATCATAGCAGTAAGTTATCTCATAGGCATACCATCTGCAATCAACCTCAATATACTCGCTAATCAAGATTTTGTATGGGGATTAGCCTTACTTATTTCTGGAGGATTTTGTGCCTTTACAATGATACGATTCAAGACTAAACGCATCAGAACAGAAGTGCTTAGTCAGAATCCTGACGATATTCAACCGGGTCGATTGTGGGATATGGTGATTAAATATTTTGTCCCTGCTGCTTCTATCTTATTACTCGGATGGTGGCTGATATATGATGGGGCAAATAAACAATGGTATGATCCTTTTGCTCAATCCAGTATAATGACATGTCTCATCCAATGGGTATTGGTACTTGGTATTCTAATTGGCCTCAATAGATGGATAGTCCAACGTACAAAAAGGGAATAAAGATCCTATGCTGAATTTTCATTCAATCAGCAGTTTTTATAGAAATACTTTTTTTCCAATTTAGCTTCGATGTCCTTAGCGGCCTTCGTGATAGACAGGCCTCCAAGATTGGTACATCTAAGCGTATTGTGAATACTCTTACCCACATCATACATCGTTTCGATAACTTGATCTAATGGTATCAAATGATCATAGCTGGCCAATGCCATATTCGCACATGATAAAGCATTGGACGCGGCCATGACATTTCTGTTCAGGCATGGAGCTTCTACACGATTTCCGATCGGGTCGCATATCATACCCAAGGCACTTTGCAGTGCCATTGATGCGGCACATATACTCTGGGCCAGATTACCCCCTGCGAGCTCAACGATAGCTGCAGCGGCCATCGTAGATCCCGAACCACATTCTGCTTGACAACCACCTACTTCTGCAGCAAATGTAGAATGAGCAGCAATAAAGACACCAATCAGACCAGATGCCAAAAGTGCCTTGATTGTTTCTTCTTCTGAGGCATGGATTGAATCGGCAACCGCGATAACAGCACCTGGCATGGCTCCGCAAGAACCAGCAGTAGGAGCTGCTACTATAACACCCATGCTGCTCTTCACTTCCATAATGGCCGACACATACATGACGATGGTATTCAGTGTTGTAGCTCCATCGATCAACTTGTTATTGTCCATTAATTCTTTGAACTTAACAGACTGACTACCTAGGATCCGGTCTTCATATACTGTCCCTTGTAGTCCATCGTTAATGGCAGTTCTCATTATCTGATAGATGCCACTCATTTTATCTAATACCTCTTCAGGCGATATACTTCCGCGCTTACTTTCATAGTCAAGTGCCAACTCCCAAAGAGCAAGATCTTTGCCTTCGTTATAAGCCAACATTTCGTCACATGTGATAAATGGAACTTCTATTTGCTTTTTAGAAAGAACCGGCATAACTGGTCTGAGCTCTTTTATCGAATCTACTTCGTCAAAGAGTTCTATTTCTTTCAAAAAGAGCTCGTCTATTGGGCTTTGCGATTTGATTTCTACAAACGAATGATTACTTCCTCGATGAACTTCGACATCTTCACAAACAATATTTTGACGGATATAATTCAGCACCTTTTGAGGATTCCGAGAATAAATAAATGTTTCAAAATATCCTCCATCCATATCCACTTTTGCACCATCTATGCCGATAACTTCGATCATGCCACCACCTGTAGAAATTGCAATCAGTTCTTTCTCCGCATTTGCATTATATAGTGTGATCTTATAAGTGTTGGGATGCTTTTCTTCTAATTCTGAGAGTCTGATATCGATTTCTATGCCTGCAGTAGCTATATCATCAATGGCATGCTCTAATCGCTCGTCATGCGCCTCCCATCCTAAAAAGCCACCAAACAAACCCATATCTGAACCCTGCGCTTCGTGAGTCGTAGCAAGCGATCCCTCTGGATCAAATTCTATAAGTACTTTTGATATTTGACCATCCATGAGATCTCTGCATAGTCTTCCTATTCTTAGCGATGCTGCACAATGTGAACTTGATGGCCCTCTCATCACCGGGCCAAGTACATCATTGAAAATACTGGGATAGCTCATAACGACAATTTTGTGTTTTCGAAAGTTACAAATTATTTAAAGAACTCTTGAAGGGTAGCGTTTGCAATAGCTTGGAGCTCGTGCTGTTAGCAAGCAACATTTTAGGTTTATCTCGTAGGACAATTCTTAGTGAAATGTGCCAGATTATCTATATTCTTATTGTAAATAGTGGACATGATACACATAGAGGATTCATTTATCAAAGACAATGTAGATTATCCAACATTGATAGAAGCTCTTAGACTTGCTTTTTCTAAACAAAAAATTGTTTGTCCTCCCAAACAGGTCTATGATTATAAGAGCCAAATAAGCAATATCGACAATACGATGTTGATCATGCCGGCTTGGGACGATGATCAATACTTTGGTGTGAAATTGATCAGCACCACACCTTCCAATAAGCAAAATGACATACCTTATATCAATGGACTCTATTTACTCTTTGATGCCAATACAGGTGTGCCTTTTGCCAGTATGGATGCGAAACTCATTACTCATATGAGAACGGCAGCTACCTCTGTCCTCGGGGCACAATATCTATTACCTAAAGGAGCAACGAGTGTCTTGATTATGGGCAACGGACAGATCGCTCCACACTTTATAAGTGCGTATGATTCCCTTTCTGAAATAAACCATATTTACTTGTGGGGACGAGACTATAAAAAGTCCCAAAGGGTTGTGGACTCATTACAGGCGATAAATGCGTCTGTTGAAGCAGTGCCTGATTTTACCAAAGTAATTAGAAAAGTAGATGTAGTCTCTTGTATTACTTCGGCGCGATCACCAATTGTTCAAACTGATCATCTTCGACAAGGTCAACATATAGATTTGGCCGGCTCATTTACTCCCGAAATGATTGAAGTTTCTACGGATGTTGTAGCTCGATCTCATGTCTATGTAGATAATCATGATGTCACTCCATTTCATGCTGGTGAATTAGTGCAGGCTGTGAATGAAGGAAAATTAGAAACGTCATCGATTGTCGGCGACCTTCATTCGCTTTGCGTAGACAAAACGTCAAAGAGAAGCAAAGATACAGACCTCACATTATTTAAAAGTACAGGAATGGCTATCGAAGATTTTGTTATTGCCAATATGATAATGGAGCAGAAAGGACTATGATCAATATCAACATCTCTGATCACGCGAAGATGGTTTTTATTAAACTATTAGCAATCTAATAGTCTAATAGAAAGTAGTTGCGAATAAATCTTCCGCGACACCAAATGATTTAAACCTCGTTAAGGCCAGTTTATGGCAAAAAAACCTGCTATCTCGCTAATAATCATCTCAAAATCTTATAAGTCCTAATTCTGACAGTTTTATCCTTTCATTCCTTTGTCTCAATTAGGATTCTTAGGATGGAAGGATTTTAGGATTATTCTTCTATTCCTTATATAGGTTAAAAGTATAAAATACTCCTTTGATCTGGAATTTCTACAGACATCTGATAACCATTCTCCAAGCCATATATAATCTGGTATGAATAGATATCTCCTTTTCTACTGAAAAAATTTCGTCAACTATCATTCCATCAATAGGGAAATGGAAGTAATTGTTATATTTATTTTCCTTATGTATTAGTCTCTCGAAAACCAATTCATAATTACTAATAACGTTTTGTATATAGTGACGGGACTGAAGTTAGGTAGCTATCCACTATTTACCTAGTTGTGCTTTCGTTATCATAGTTGTTTGGTTAAATACTCATACAATAACCCTACGGAAATCGCTAGTCCGAAACTTATCAATGTTCCTATTAGTATATATTCTGTTAGTTTTCTGTCTTTAGCTCTAGAAAGATCCCCAAATCTAAAAACAGATTTTGCCGCTATAAGTAATCCAATTGCACTCCATTGATTTAACAGGATGAAACCAAAAACAAATAGGCGTTCCAATATTCCTATATATTTCCCGGCACTTTCTAATGAATCCTCAGATTTATCTTCTTCTAAAATCCATTTGCTCATTATGATTTTCATAATTATAGAAGAGACAAAGGAGATTGTGAGTATGGCAAGTATTAATAATAGTGATTTCGTTGAATATAATTTTTCAAATTCTATTTCATATGGAATATTAACAAAGACAACAATACTAAT
>JBLIDB010000188.1:0-9912 GCA_047634015.1 Saprospiraceae bacterium | reverse complement strand
TCAAGAAGTTTTTGCTTGCGCTTCCCTAATTGTATAGATAGGCTCTTAAACATATCCCCCTGTATACTTCTACTACGCTTAAACATGAAAGCAATCTAAAAACTTTTTCTCACTTATTATAAGTATATGACATATGATTGATTAGCGACTTTTCGGAGTGGGCTCATCTTTTATCTATGAATCGGATTAACGCTTCAGAAGCTAAGTATAATCTCTCCTAAACTAAACATTCAATTTAGCCCTACACATCACTGGCAATTATATTTAAAATCTGGGATTGGATTTCACTCTAACGATACGCGAGTAGGAGTAGACCAGCAAGGACAGGAGGTTTTACCCGCTGCTTTTGGAATTGACGCCGGATTTATTTGGCAGGCAGTGCCAAGATTTTGGTTGAATTCCGGATTATGGTATCTCCGCTCTCAACAAGAATTTGTCTATGTAGGAGATGAGGCAATCGTAGAGCCGAGTGGACGCAGTCGGAGAAAAGGTGTTGAGCTAAGCCTGCGATTACAACTTAATGATTATCTTTTTATGAATACAGATGTCAACTATACACATGCGAGAAGTATAGACAACATGGAAGATAATAATCTTATTCCATTGGCTCCTGATTTCACTTCGACGGGAGGATTTGCATTCAAACACCCAAGCGGTTTTTCCTCAAGTTTGAATTACAGATATATTAAGGATCGTTCTGCTACAGAGAACAATTCGATAAATGCAAAGGGTTATTTCATAATGGAATTTGCTTCATACTTTGAATTTAAAAAAGCAGTCATCGCTTTGTCTATTGATAATCTTTTAAACAGTGAGTGGAACGAGGCTCAGTTTGCTACGGAATCGAGATTGCGCAACGAAACGATTTCAGTAGAAGAATTGCATTTTACGCCAGGTATACCACGATTTATAAAGGGGTCGATTCGTTTTAAATTTTAAATAGTTGTAAAATCAAGACAGAGTGTAGACGTGTAATCTATAAAATTGTGATATTATAAACAATGGTTCGTGAAGGAATCAAGCGGCAATTTTCCTATAATTTAAGAGTTGGTGATAGTTAGGGTTGGCTTTAATAAAGGTATGGTCGAGACCATACTTTGAAAAAACGCTATAAATCATTTTTCTATTTTTCATTTCTGTGCATATATCAGATATTGAAAGACTGATTCTTTGATCTTTAGGCACTTGATGCCGCAGTAGTACTTTACCTATAGATATGGGACTTAAGGTGATATTAAAATGATTGTACATTTTGGAAGGACTTCTCGATTGTCCATGCTCCAAGCCCGTGAATTGCTTCGCATCGCGATATAGATATTCTATTTGGAATCGAGCTTTGTAATACCTGACTATCTCAAAACCTTTCATTTTGATATCTGTACTGAAGAATAGTTTGGTAGTCCTTATCTTACCTTTCGAATCTTTGATTTCGGTATAGGCTACTTTGATGTTACGTTTTAGAGAGACGGAGTGCACCACTGCAGCATAAACGGTCATGTGCTCTTCACTATATTCTTTTTTGAACACACGTTTATCAATATTGGAAAGATCTACTTTGCCTTTGTATATCCTCGGTCGTCCTTTCCCGCTTTGCTTACCATTGTGTAGATATTTCAAATTAGCATCGTCTCTTAAGCGGCATACTATGGTTAGAGGCGTCAGCTCCCATATAGGAGTGACAAAATTGTACTTCGCAAAGTATCCATCAACAAGCAAAATATTACTCAACCCTTTTAATGTAGAGGCTCTATCGAGTATTACTTTACTTGAGCATAATACTCCACCAGACTCATCTCGTCACGCTTAGCAGGTGTCTGAACGGCTTCTAAATGATATGCTGTATGTTGTTGTAGATCGATTGCTGCCAATCCTCCTATCTCCAAGCCTTTCTTACATCGAGAGGCGCAACCAGAATAGAACATACCTAATTCTGGTGTCTTTTTCCCACTTTTGGAAATAAAGGAAGGGTCAAAGGCTATAACGATTTCTCCACTGCCTACTTCTTCTACAAGTGATGTGTTGAAGGCTAGATAGTCGAAACCCTTCTCAATATTATTACGATAGGTTTGCTCATGTAAAGAGCCTTCTCTGGACATCTGTAGAAAATTGAATCGCCTTGCATGGAGAGATTTAAAAGAAATATTCCTTTCATGAAATCTAATTGCCATTTCGAAATATTAGGCATATTCTGTATTATTGTTTCTATGAGGTCTTGACCTCTGGTAAATGCGTCTTGAGTTCCCATTTTCTGCCGATTTTGAAAACTGCATTGGGATAAACCAATGCACGCATTTATCTTTTTATATTACTAATTATTGCAATGTGTAGTAGGCAGTACCTTCCCGAACCATTGATAAATAAAGTCGAAGAGATTGTTTTTATTTAAGAATTTGAATAGATCCAGTTTTTTTTATCATATCACCATTTATCAATATCGCCACTAATCGATAGGTGTAAATGTTGGACTGAAGGTCCAGGTCTTTTACGGCCCCATTCCATTTTCCATTATTAACCCCTTGGCTCTCAAAGACTAAATTGCCCCACCTGTCATAAATTTCAAATGCTTCTAATCTTTCTAAGCTTTTTCCAAATGAAGAGATGTAATACTCATCATTAACTCCATCTCTATTTGGAGAGAATGCATTGGGTACGTATATATTTACTTCAATTTTTACATCTATATTTATACTGTCGCTCGCCTCGCAACCATCTCTTGTAATCCCAGTAACAAATATGCTTGTGCTTTCGATTGGCAAAACTGTAATAGGAGAGGTATTGTTAAATTCAGAAAGCGTAGAAGGCCAGATAAGATCCATATACGGAAGGCTACTTATTGCTTCAATTTCAATTTCTTCACCTAAGATTATATTTCTATCCCCTCCGAGATCAATAGTAAAAGGAGGGGGTTCATTGAGAAGAATGCTTGTGTCATAGAAGCATTCAAATTTATCTTTTACAGACACCGATTTATATCCAGACATGAGGTTCTCAGCTATAAGACCTGGATATTCGAATTCATTAACTTCTATATAATAGGGACTATAGCCGCCATTAATATTTAGTGCTTCTATGGTACCTGAAGGCTGACCTGGACAGGTAGGATCGGATGCAATAAAATCGGCTGATAAAGTTGCTCGCTGGATCGTATCTAATTGGATCATTCTTATACTATCACATCCTTGAGCGCTTAATAGGGGCTGAATAAATAAACCAGGTCGCACTAGCCCTCCTTCATCAAATGGGAGTGGCAATCCGCCACAGAGCGTATCGTTTACTTCAAAAATTCGCTTAGGAATACTTATAATTATCGGATCGGAATAAAATCTGCAATTTTCATTCTGAAGATTGAGCGCGGAGCCGGCCGCGGCAAACCTTACCCAGAATTCTTGTGCTTCTGTGATATCCAGCGACAATTGACTTTCGGTTTCATTTTCTAATATCATCCAATCATCAGTACTACTTTGAGATGTTTCCCACAAGTAGGATCTGGAAGTATCTTCGACTCCTTCTAAGAGTGCTATAAGATTCAGGGTGCCATCTTCTTGACAATGCGTACCTCCTATTAATTGGGGGTCGAAAATTTCAGAGATTGGGCCACATGCACTAAATGTAATATTATCTAAAGCCAAATCATTGCCGGTACCACCAGGCGCATTGTTTCTTAATGATAACTTGACACTTGTTTGCCCCGGAGCAGTTTCGAAAGCAAATGAATACGTATTCCATCTTTCATTTTTAGGGATGTTACCCGTACCTAAGACTTTTACATCGTCTATGAGGAAATCTACATTGGGGTCTGAGTGGCCATCGACTCCTTGCCGTATCAGATTGATAATATCTGCAGAAAATTCGAATGTGGTATTCTCACAAAGATTCCCGATGGTCTCGTCATAAAACAAACCTGGCTCAAATGATGCATTTACAACCATCATATACCCATTGGGATCTGAACTATTATCTTCTATCGGCAACCAAGTTCCGTAGAGTCCTGGCCATTGACCGAGATCATTGGAGATTATATACTGCCCGTCATTAGGTGGGCCGGTTCGCGTATATGCATAGCCAGGAGCAATTTTTGGATCTTGTGAGAGTGAGTTCGAAACTCCTGTCCCGAAATCTCCATCTTCAAACAAGTTGTTCCCTTTGCCACCAGCACATTGACTGTTGGCATGTAAGGCTACACAGTAGATCGCTAATATGAGACTAACTCGCATAAAGTAACTCATGATGACAGATTCTATACTCTTTTAACGCCTCTAACTTACTTTTTTTCAGGGATTTAGCATAGTAAGTTTACGCTAAGTTGCCAATTAGAAACAACGCCACAAAAACAGCTGTTGATAAGGCGAGCTGCTTTAGATATGGATCTAATGCAATTGCGTCCTGCGTATTCTTCACCTTAATAAAATGCATTGTCAGAATCGGAATAATGGTTAGAAATAGATACTGTATGGGCCTTATATAATTAATGGTCGTGTAGATTAGTACTGATAAGATAGCAATCGCTAGTAGTGCCCCATGATAACGGACTGCTGCATTTCTGCCAATTTTTATTGGAATCGAACGTTTGCCAGCCAAACCATCAGAATGAATGTCACGGATATTATTGACATTTAGAACACCAACGCTAAGTGCTCCACAGCTTATAGCTGGAAGAATAATCATCCATTGGAAAGTACCAGTTTGCAGGTAATAGCATCCTAAAATAGAAACTAAGCCAAAAAACACAAATACTGAAATATCCCCTTTACCAGAATATCCATATGGCTTGGAGCCGGCAGTATAGTTTATAGCCGCCCATATTGCCCCTATACCCAGAAGTAGAAATAATATTTGCAATAAGAGCGCGTCTATAGCAATCCAAATGAGTGTAATGCCAGAGATGAGCGCTATTATAGACCATAGTATCATCGCGTTTTTCATTTGACTGGAAGACAGGATACCACTTTGGACCGCTCTTATTGGTCCTTTTCGTTCTGCACTATCTGCTCCGTGAATACTGTCCCCGTAATCATTAGCTAGATTAGATAATATCTGAAGGCTCATGGCTGTCCAGATAGAAAGTAAGCATATGCTCCAAGAGAATTTGCCATCTATTGCTGCGAGTCCATTGCCCATCGACATATTTGCGATAGCAAGTGGTAGTGTTCTTAATCGTGCGGCCTCAATCCAAGCTTTTATATTCATCTTATTCTCTTAAATTGCTAAGGTATATAGGATTCGCGTTCTATAATCAATATGGTTGAACAATCCTACTCTTTGATTCTTGGGGACACATCAGTTTTCCCATTGATTAGAAGTGAAGGGATAAATAATATTAGTATCTTCATAGGCTATGATATCTGTATTTCTATTGTTAAATTTTAGTTTCTTTTCCGTGAACACACTTCATGGAGATATAGAAAATAGAATCAAAGAGGTTACAATCCTAATTGAAAAGTATCCAGATAGCTTACGTTTTTATTTTGATCGTGGAGACTTGTATCTTCAACATGAGCAATTCGAAGAAGCGCTAATAGATTTTCAATTGTGCAATGGTGTTGATATTAATCCACGGCATGTGTTGTTGAAGAGTAGTGAAGCACTATTGGGAATTGGTAAATATAATGCAGCGCTTGAGCAGATAGACCGATTGATTAGGAAGGAAGAGAAGCATGTGCTTGCGCTTCAATTTAAGGGCCGTATTTTAAGTAATATGGGCGAATTCTGTCAAGCTTCAGAACAGTTTGAAAGTGTCATACTTTATGCCGAAGTAAGCTATATCAATAATTATTTAGATGCTTCAAAAGCTATGCAAGCATGTGACAGTGTTAATAGTTTTAAGAAGTCGATTGGGATTTTAAATAAGGGACTTGAAAAATTGGGCCCGTTGGTAGTCTTATTGCAAGAGAAGGTGAATATATATCAGGGAAGTCAGCAATTCGATAAGGCTTTAGAAGCCCAGAATGAAATCATTGAGCTTCTTAATAGAAAGGAGACCGCTCATTATGACAGAGCATTAATTCACTTAATGAAGTCTGATACCGCATCAGCGGAATTATCATTAATTAACGCGTGGGAAGAGTTAGAACAATTACCTATAAAAATTCGAGGTACTAAGGCTATGAAAGAATTAAAATTCAATATCTATTCTCTAATTATGCAATTATAAAAGATGACCAAATATATTATAGTTATCATCTGCTTTACGCATAATGTGCTCTTTTGCCAACAAGACTTGATTTCTTTTGGAGATGAATGGAAGTATTATGATGAAGGTATTCAACCGGCAGATCAGACTACTTTAAAGTGGTATGACAAGGACTATTCAGATACTGGTTGGGATAGTGGAGTGGGTCAGTTAGGGTATGGCGACGGAGATGAGCAAACGCTGCTTACTTTGGGAGTTTATACCGCATATTTTAGAAAAGATATAAATGTAGTAGATCCAAGTACTTACGATTTTATTGCGCTAAAATTATTGTTCGATGATGGAGCTGCTGTTTATATAAATGGTGTTGAAGTATGGGCACTAAATATGGCAGCTAAGCCGTATACATATGACAGTTTTACGCCAACTGCAGGTAGTGATAATGCTATTGTAGAAACGCAAATTGCAAATGTCTTAATTGTGGGTGCTAATGTTATTGCTGTTGAAGTTCATCAACGAAGCTCAGGAAGTTCAGATATAAGTTTTGATTTTGAATTGAAACAAAATTATTCTAGTGCTATAGAGATCACAAGAGGTCCATATTTACAACAGGGAACGCATAAAAGTGTAAAAATTAAATGGAGTACTTCTACACCAGCGATGTCTGAAGTGAACTACGGGACTTCACTTAATAACTTGAATTTATCTTCCTCTGACGGTACTCTTAAAACAAAGCATACTATTTATATTAAGGGACTTCTTCCAAATACAAGATACTTCTACAAAATATCTGATGGGACGAATCTGATACTACAACCGTCTACAGATTTATATTTCGAAACAAGTCCCTTGCCTGGATCAAAAGAGAAAATTACTGCATGGGTGCTTGGAGATTGCGGTACTGGAAATAATAATGCACGTGCGGTCAGAGATGCTTATTTCGACCATATTGGTCAGGAACACACAGATCTAATATTGCTATTAGGGGACAATGCCTACAATGAGGGAACGGATCTTCAATATCAGTCGGCGATCTTTGAAAACATGTATGAAGACAAATTGAAAAACTCCTTTGTCTGGTCTACATTAGGAAATCATGATGGCATTAGTGCCAATTCTTCATCGCTCACGGGACCATATTATGACATATTTGATTTTCCAATGGCTGGAGAATGCGGTGGAGTGGCATCTGGCACGGAAGCTTATTATTCATTTGACTATGGAAATGCGCATTTTGTAGTTTTAGAAAGTAATGAATCTGACAGATCTGTAGGGGGCCCAATGTATAATTGGTGCTTAAGTGATCTACAGAATACCACAGCTGATTGGATCATAGGAATTTGGCATCATCCTGCATACACGAAAGGATCACATAACTCAGATACCGAGATACAATTGATTGAAATGCGAAGTAATTTTCTTCCTCTTTTGGAGAGTTATGGGGTAGATCTTGTGCTCAATGGGCATAGTCATTCTTATGAAAGATCATATCTTCTAAATGGACATTATGGCCTGTCCAATTCTTTTGATGCTTTAGTGCATACAATTGGAAGTAATGGCGATGGCGATGGTAAACCGGATGGCGACGGCACATATATTAAAACTACTTCAGGAGGGTTGGCGGGTGCAGGAGCAACATACATAACTGCAGGTTCTTCAGGAAAGATCAGCGGTGGAGCCCTGAATCACAATGCTATGTTTTCAAGTATTAACGCACTAGGCTCTTGTGTCATGACTATTCATAAAGACTCTCTTCAAATGCAATTTCTTGAGTCATCAGGAAGTGTAACTGATTATTTTTCTATTATTAAATCTTATGATTGCCCCTTAATTCGAGACTTAGGAGGAAATCTATTTGATAGGACTTACTATGCTCGTGAAGAGATTTCCTCTGATGCGGTTTTGATATCTCCAGATATTTCAACATTTAAGTCGGGGAATAATATCAAGCTTACAACGAATTTTGAAATAGGCAATGGTTCTATATTTCATGCTTTGATAGAGGATTGCCCTGATTAAAAGTAAATTTAAGCTTTATCAAATCGACCTAAGTCAGCGTCCCAGAATTGTTCATCAACCTTTCCAGAAGTTGGTCTTTCTTACGTCTCGATACAGGAAGTTTCGTACCGTCCTTAAGAAGAATCTCATAGCCATCTGCTGTACTAAACTGCTTGATGTAATTAAGGTTTACGACGTATGATCTATGAATTCTTGTAAAGATAGAGGGGTCCAATAATTCTTCAAATGTATTTAGTGATTTAGAAGCAGTGATTTTTCGATTATCATTTGTGAATACGTAGGAATAATTAGAATCTGCCTGACAATAGACTATCTCTTCTTTGGCTAATATTTCTATCGTATAGATACTGTGCAATAAGATGCGATCGTAAGATCTAGAAGTCTCTATGAGCGTCTTAATATCCTTGAGTGTGCTTTGACTAGCGTTACTTTTATTATTTCTAATATTTTCAGCACAGGCGATAAGATCGTCTTTATCAACCGGTTTTAATAGATAATCAATAGCCTTCGTCTTGAAAGCTTTTATGGTATATTGATCATAAGCCGTGACAAATACTACCGCAAAGTTAATATTGTCTCCCAGGCAGTCCAGCATCTCAAATCCATTGATCCATGGCATCTCTATGTATAGAAATATCAAGTCCGGTATGAGCTTATGTATGGCTTGAAGTCCTTCTTTTGGCACTATTGGCAAGTGCGACCACTGAGATATTTGGAAGGTAAAGGGATATCTTCTTCTCCAGAGTTTCCAAAGCGCCTTTTTCATCATCTATGATAATGGCTCTAATGATATCCGATGCTTCTTTATTTTTCATTGATTCTACGTCATAATGAAATTACAATAATAAGAGTTTGGCAGTGCAATAAATGTAGTTTGTTCAGGACTTGCATTTATAGCCTATTATTAAGTGGAGAGTTTGGTTGAGTTAACGGTTAGGGGAATGCCATAAGTGGTCATTCGTGATTAGTTAGAGAATTTAGAAGATAGGGGAAGTTTAATAATTATTTTAGTGCCAGAGGGGATATTATTTTCAGTAGAGAGGTCCATGATTTTAACAAATCCTGATTGCTCCCCAAGTTCGTTAAGGAGCCGAATTCTGTCATTAGTAATTTTCATGCCATGTGATTTTATTTTGGTTGCTGACTTCGACTTAATCTCTTGAGCTTTTATCCTCCCTATACCATTATCCCTTATTGAAGAAACCAGAAAATCCTCCTCTTGAGCAAATTCTATTTCTAATTTTCCCATCTTCTCAAGATGCATAAGACCATGCCATATTGCGTTTTCGACGTAGGGTTGGATAAGTAGGGGAGGGACTTTTATACTTTGGAGGTTGATATTTTCACTTAAGACGATTTTGAAATAAAATTTAGATGGAAAGCGCAATTACTCCATCTTGACATATAATTTTATAATTGCAATTTCTTGTTCTAAAGTAATCAGAGATTGATTTGAGTAATCTAATATGCGTCGAATTAGTTTTGAAAATTTGGAAAGATAATCGGAAGCCTTTGCAGAGTCATTGTTTAAAATGTATTTATCGATTGCATTCAAACTATTGAATAGAAAATGCGGATTCATTTGAGCCTTTAATGCAGTGGCTTCGGACTGCGCTAACTCTTGACGGAATCGTGCGGCTTTTTTGATAGCCTTAATGCGTAGGCCTATTGCATACCATATCAAGTAAATTATAAGCCCTAAAGTAGCTATTCTGAAGAGCCATGGTTTGCAAAACGCAGGAATAATCTCTTTGAATTGGGCA
>JBLIDB010000187.1:0-9939 GCA_047634015.1 Saprospiraceae bacterium | reverse complement strand
GTTTCCACCCTTGTCCTAACCCCGTTATTTTGATCTTTTTAACTTCATGTATTTCCAATGACGCTTTCTTCTTCCTCTTTCCTGCACCTCGCTTACCTTTGGGTTTGTTCTTATTTGAATCCTTATCCAGATTACTCGGCTTGATCGCAGGCTTCTTCGGGAGCTTCTTCAATTTCCTGATTTCACCTTCTAATTCCTCGACCTTATTTGACAGCTTTTCTATTTGCCCAAAACATTTATTTATCTGTTCGTGTAGAAATTGAACATAGGGCTCTTCCAATAATTCTTTTCTGAATCCTGGTATATTAATTCTTGATATTTCCTTCTCTTGATTGATAATTGAGCTTTTCACTCCATTATCTATTCACTGGTGGTCTCTCTTTAACGTTCAATTCTCTCCTTTGGTCTATTATCCCAATTCTCTCCTTTTTTTGACTATTGAGTACTTACGTTTTTGCGTTCCCAAAATCAGCTATAGTTTAGCTCATAATTTTGGGAATGGAGTAAATTGAAAGAATCTGCCATATTTTCGCTTGAGAAATCATAGGTTCCAGTAAAGTAAACATGCCGCCAAGCATTGACTGTTTTCTGTTTTGCTATCTTGATTAATTCCTCTGCTTGGATTTGATCTGGGGTCTGTTGAATCTTCCTGGTGAGGTATAAATAGTTCCAACAGATAATGGCATTCTTAATTAAATGTTTGCAGGCATCTGCAATTTCTTGTTCCGTTCGCGTGAGGTAAATCATTTCTCCGCCAATGGCAAAAAAGATGGCTGATGAAAATCGATTACTAGATTCAATTGCGTTTCCCCTTTTGCGGCTATCTTGCGTGAATCTAAGGATATGTAAAGTTTTTGCGATTCTTCCATATTCCTTTAGTGCTGCATAAAGGGATGTTGTTTAGAATAAGAATTGAAGCGACTAAATATTTGGGAAGCAGTACAGTATTTTTTTTTCACAGAAACTATGAGACGAAGTATAACATCCCAATTATCTTCGATTAACTGCTCAGAGATATATGCATTGGGCAAAACCAGATAACTCTTTTCTCTATATGCAGGGATGCTATGCTCTTTAAAAGTATAGATATGCTGTCTTAGCATCTTGGCGATATTTGGACAAAATCCGAAGCCGAGTAAATCCGTTAATCCAAATAAAGCTTCGGTATATCCATGCGTATCCGTGGTGTGAATAGTTGACTTTATAGCATTGTTATGAAGTAGTCTGTCCACAACGTAAGTGGCTTCTCTAATAGATGCGTCAATGACAACAGAATAAATGGGAATGTACCTTTCATCTACAAAAGAATAAGAAACAATACCCTTCCCCTTCCGATAATACTTGCCTGAGTAGTTGCCAAAGATGGTATTAGTGGAGATCAAATTTATTTTCTGCCCATCTGATGAAGTCCTTAATTCTCCTTGTTTTTTGCGGTATAGATTGGCGAAAGGTAACTTATCGGTAAAATTAGAAATGGCATCATTGGCCCTATTTATATTCTTCAGATTGAAATACCAATTGGATATATTTTCTAATTGGCTAGACCGAACTTGTGAAGCAGACCTTGCCATGGCGGGAATACCCAGGTTACAACCATAAGCTGTTATTCCTGCAAAAAACAAAGACTTATCGGGCCGCCTTCTGCGGTATAGAGGTTGAATATGGTCAAAGTGTTCTAAGAAATTACATGCCGAATCAACAGTAGAAAGTACTTCACTCAAAGAGATAATCGTTTCCGCAGGAAATAAAGAAATGTCTTGTTCTTCTTTTTCGACTTTTGGAGTTACCACATGATATTTATGGCTCTTACTCTTTCGAAAATAGACATTGTCTCCTGCCAAAATATAATCGTTGGTGTTGTGATAATGGTGATGTAATGTTTTTTTGTAGTCGCTGATTCTGCCTTTAATATTTTTTAAATGAGCAAGGTTCGCTTTATCAAGGAAGCTGTCACGATTCTCATCCCAAATATGTTTAGGGATTAAAAGACTATCCATATCCTTGTATTTATAGGCGTGCTGTAGATTGAGACTTCCTCTATCAATGGCATCCGTCACGGACGGGAAGAATAGGATTTTATAAAGCGACACCTGAAACTTCCTTGCTCATCTGTTAATGCTGCTTTTTCGTCTTGCTTTAAAAAGTCAATGGGAGCCGTTTTTGTAATGGAGCCTTCTTTATCTCTCTAAAATACTTGATAGCTGCTAACAGCGACTTATCTGAAGTGGCGGTATTAAAGGTCAATTTTTTAATAATTGGACTGGCTCTATTTTGAAGACTTTGAGATTCTTCTGCCAAATACTTATAATAGTCATCGTGGCCTGATAACTGTTGCTCTACTTTTATTTGCTGCAAATTATTAGGCGAACTATCTTCTTCGAGTTCGTTGGGTAATAATTGTTGAAGGGCTTGCTCCTTTTGAGTAGCAGGAATATCCATCCAGATTAGTTGCTTTATTTTTTCTAATAATGTGGCTTTATCTTCTGCAATGTGTATGGCTTTCTCAAAAGCCTTTTTGCGTTTTTTACGCCCCTGAAACAAGCGTTCTTTTTCCCTGGCAATCGCTTTGTTAGTAGCGACCTTACATACCGATATAAAGGTCCGTGCCATCCAATCTTCAAAGATGCAGCGTTGATAAGCACAAAAAGTAGCTATATTAAAATAACGATCTGTTTCTTCCTTTCGGATGATATGCCCCGACGCTGTATTTCGAGCAAGTTCTCCAAAGTGACGAATAGCATTATCATTTAATTGAAGCTCGTTTAGTATAGGTTGGATGCTTTCAAATATGGTTTGTATCGCTTCCAGCTTTTCAACATTGGGCCTTATTTGACTTGGAGAATCGGAGGGACTTAGCTTATGAAGTGTTGTCAATATGTATTCTTCATTGCTACCTTCCGTTTGTTTTTCCGTCAATTTATCTAAAGCTCTTCTCTGTTCCTCAGTTATCAAGTTGCCAAATTTTTTCTTAACTTCTTTATTACGGTCGCGTATGGATTGGGTAAGAATCAATTGGAGATTATAATAACTGGGGTGCTCAATACGGCGCCATTCCAACCATTCTAAAATATAACCCACGATATATTTGGGGTCTTCCCAAGAATAGATTTGCTCTTTGATTGAATCCCTTACCAGTGCATTATGTAATCGAGGCTGGTACGACTGAAAGGTAAAATGTTGTAGTATAAGTTGTCGATGACGAGTATAGGTACTGCCCTTGTAGTTTTCTATATCAAAAGCAAAAGGCATCATACCATATTGGGTACAAAGGAATCGAAGATCCTTTTGTTGAAATAATTCCGGAGGGAAAAACTTTTTGGTTGCAAGGAAATAGTCAAACATCAACCGAATTCTAATTCTATTAGAGAGATTCGGGAAAGCATTTATTTTTACTTGTAGTGAAGCGGGAAGCTTTAAAAAGTGCTTTCGCTCCTTGGCCGTAAACATTGGAGGCCGTTCGTATTCCAATTTTTTCTTGTTAGAGAATATTTGAATTAACGGCATAATTAGAAAGGTAAAGTGTTAGAAAAAAGGGTCGTTTTTACACCTCAATAAAGGAATAGGGTAAACTACCTTTCTTTTATACAGTAAAATGATAATTTAAATCTATTATAGAATTTAAACTAACATAGACTACTTTAGAGCTATGATTTATGCCTATATCCGTGTCAGTACCGATAAACAGACCGTCGAGAATCAACGATTTGAAATTTTGAAATATGCTGACACTAAAAAGGTCACCATTGATAAATGGGTAAATGAAACAATAAGCAGTCGGCGTAAATTATCAGATCGTTTACTCGCTACAACCTTAGACCAACTCCAATCTAGTGACACACTCATTGTTTCTGAACTATCACGCTTAGGCAGAAACTTGATGGAAGTCATGAGCATCCTGCATACATGTATGAACAAGGATGTTCAAGTTCACACCATTAAAGAAAACTATGAATTAGGAAATAACATTAGTTCTAAAGTCCTCGCATTTGCTTTTTCACTTTCTGCAGAGATCGAAAGACAACTCATCTCTCAGCGCACCAAAGAAGCACTCGCCAGAAAAAAAAGCGAGGGGATAAAATTGGGAAGACCAAAAGGAAGCTTATCAAAACAAACTAAACTGAGCGGTAAAGAGGAAGATATTAAAGACTTACTGGAAAAGAAAATTAGCTATAGTGCTATTGGAAGAATACTCGGAGTGAATCGCCTGACCGTTAAAAATTTTGTAGAAACTCGAAATTTGCAATAGGGAGGCTTTAGAGGGCCCCTTTCCCATTCTTTATGCCTGATGCCTCTTTCTTTAAAAGAAGGAAACTCCACCCAACTATGAAAGCTCTTTGTTCTCGTGGGCAAATTCTCCCTTTTGGCTTTGGGGAACCTTACTACTATCTTGCCAGTGGTGTGATAGACCATGATATCTATCACATTGGTCAGATTGTATTACATAAAAAGAAAAATGATAACGGTAGATCTAAGCTCAAGAATATGTTGGATTGAGGCTTGATATACTTGTATTGAATTATTGGTTAAACGACTCGTTATTACATAGCTTCACAAGTTGAATAAATATTGATAAAGAGAAGCAGTAACAAATATTCTACTCGGTAAGTAGATCTATTCGGATGACTCCATTGCCGCTTCCTGGTCCATATCTGGTGGCAGCAGATCCAGTAAGTATTTCTATATTCTTAAGAGTTAACACGTCGATTGTATTTACTTGCGACCAAGAATAGGTAGATCCTGAAATGGCAAATAGCACTCCGTTGCTGCCATATAACGAACTGCTTCCACGCATTATAACTTCGTCACTTGTTACTGTTAATTGAGGGAATTTTCCTTTGAGGAGATCTTTCATATTATTAAAACCTTGACTAAAAACTTTCTTTGTAAGAATTCGTTTTTTAGCAAGTGGAGCGTAGATTTTACTTATGTGGCCTTTACTTATCGCCAAGTCTAACTGGCTTTCATTGCCATCAATATCAATATCTATCGGCTCAGATGCTTTGAGTTTTTTTACTCTTACAGATTCGGTTTTGAATCCTGCAGCACTGATTGATAGTTTTTCTTTTCGTTCGCAGTCGATAGTGAAATATCCCAATGAGTCTGTCTTTGTTGCTGTTTTACTCTTATTACTAATTATTTCTGCTTGATTAACAGGAATGTCTCCGAAGGATGTAATGAATCCTTCTATAGTTGTTTTTTGACCAGATAAAGAGATAGATAAAAGAGATAGAATCAATGATAGAAATAAAAGTCTTGTATTCATGGCGTTCTTTTTATTGCAGATGTGGGAGTACAGCTGTTATTTTACAAATTAATATAATTCTAGCAGATTCCAGGTTTTTGATTTCGTGTTTGTCTTAAGTTAGGAGAAGTATGAAATATAAAACGAGAATACCATGCAATGATATTCTCGTTTTATATTTTGATCTTATGGTCTTAATCTGGAATCGATTGCCCTTCTATCCAAGGGGCTCCTAATTTCATAAGTTCATTTTCGAGTGTAGGAATCTTATCGACAATGGATTGCAACGCATTCTTTGCCTGTGCAAATTCTTTTATTGCTACATCAACCGTTTGTCTGTGATTTGGAGTAGGGCCATAAGTTGTACTCAGGGCTCTATACCCTGTGAACATCCTTGATTGGAAAGATGGTGCATTACGTTCTCCTATCTCACTTTTTGCAGCACTTCCATTAATTTGTTTTTGCAACGATTGTAATGATGACTTAAGGTCGAATAGTTGCTTATATAGATCCGGTACTTCAGAGTGAGTTACTGCAAGCGCTTTATTCATGGCCTTGACCTTAGATTCAGTTTGTCCGAGAACATGATTAAAGGCTCCTACTTTTGTAATTAGAGATTCTAATTTATTTCTGAATTCATCAACTTCTGAAGTCGCCACAGCTTTTAGAGTACCCTCTCTCAAGGGCTTGACATGAAATGTTTGGGAATCTGTAAGTTGCGTTACTACTCCATTTTCAATTTTTGATATGGAAACGGAATATGTTCCTGGAGAGACCATAAATCCACTGCTGTTCCGACGACCTTGACCTCCTGAATTGCCTGAAGAAAGTAGGATTGGTCTATTAGAATTTGCCTTTAGATCCCAAGTGATACGATTGATGCCTTTCTTGATTCCTGATTCTATGGTGCGAATAATATTTCCATCTTTATCTATAACCGTAAACTTCAATTTGGGTTTTTCAGTTTGTGCTTCCGCATCTATAGCTTCCCAGCCAGGAAATACAATATTTTGATTATTCTTTTTTAGTTCTTTTTCTTTCTTCTTTCGAATATCGGTCAGTGACTCATAGCCATCTTTCAGATAATATGTAAAAGTGGCTCCGAATTCCGGATTATCAGCAACGTATTCACCAGCACCTTGTTGGCTCGCAATATTTCGAGGCACGTACCAAAGAGCATCTTTGACAGGAAAAAGGATAGCCTCTTTATCTAAACTGGCCTCATTTAAGTTACGTAGAGGGCTGTAGTCATCAAGGATAAAAAAACCTCGCCCGAAAGATGCACCTATAAGATCACTTTCCCCACGGTGTATTGTCAGATCCCTAAATGAAATTGTAGGAACCCCTCCTTTGAGTTTTGTCCAATTTTCTCCTCCAGTATTACTAAAATAAATTCCAAACTCTGTAGCTAAGAATAATAGATTGGGATCTATGTGATCTTGAATCATACGCCAGACCATTCCTTTTTCTGGAAGATTATTTATATATGATTTCCAAGTAACCCCTTTGTCCGTACTTTTTATAAAGTATGGTTTGTAATCCCCGTACTTATGATTGTCAAGTGACACATAAACGGTGGATTCATTATGAAGGTCTGCTTTGATATCATTTACAAATGCCGTATTCGGAACTCCATTGATTGCGTTCAATTCGATTTTACGCCACTGCTGACCCCCGTTTTCTGTTACTTGAATAATACCATCGTCAGTACCTGCATAAACAAGACCGGCTTTCAATGGGGATTCTGCTAACGAAGTAATTGAATTGTAATTTGACATTGCTTTAAGGTCCCAAGGTGCATCCCAACTCTGCTGTTTGCCCATTATAGGAAGTGTGATACGCTCTTGATTTCGAGTGAGATCTGTGGATATCGGTTCCCAACTATCACCCCTATCCATTGATTTCCATACTCTCTGGGATGCTACAAATAATTGCGCTGGATTATGGGGACTTACAAGAATCGGGGCATCCCAATTAAATCTTTCATATCCTTCCCCTTCTCTTGCTTGAGGTTGAATTAGAACCTGATCTCCGGTTTTCAAATCTACACGGTGCGTAACACCTTGTTGGAATTCTCCGTAAATAATATCTGGATTACCGGGTTCTGTTACAGTTTGATGGCCATCAGCTCCAAGCGTTTTATACCAATCTCCATTACGTATACCATGTTGATTATCTGTTCGAGAAGGGCCTCCATGTGAGCCGTTGTCCTGGGTTCCTCCAAACACATGATAGAATGGCTTCGCATCGTTAACAGCGACTTTATAATATTGTACTAATGGAAGATTATCAAAAAAGCTCCAATTCTCAGCCAAATCAAAACTCTCGTAAATACCTGCATCTGTTCCTACTAAGAGATAGTCAGGATCATCAGTTCGGAAGGCCAATGCATGATTGTCTGAATGTTTTTCTTCTTCACTCAGTATTCTAAAAGTCTTCCCTCCATCATCAGAAACTTGAATCCGAACATCCATCAAATATAATCGATCGAAAGCATGAGGACTTGCATATAATTCTTGATAGTAGTGCGGGCCGGTAGCTCCAGACACAGCATCTGATTGCTTTGTCCATGAGGCACCGCGATTTGTAGATTTGTACAGCCCTCCTTTAGTCCTATCAAGTTCTATCGCGGCATATATTATATCTGGCTGTTGGGGAGACATGGCGAGTCCTATTTTGCCCATGTTGCCTTTCGGAAGTCCTGTGCTAAGTTTTTCCCAAGTTTCTCCTCCATCTGTACTTTTATGTATCCCTGAGAGTGGACCTCCACCCATGTAGGCTGCTACAGTACGATGTCTTTGCCAAGAGGCGACATACAATACATCAGGATTTCTTGGATCCATAGCAATATCAGTAGCACCCATCCATTCGGCATCTCCTAGAGTCCTATTCCATGTGGTGCCACCATCATTTGTTTTATAGAGTCCTCTCTCTCCGCCTTTACTCCATAGTGGACCTTGAGCTGCAACCCATACAATATTAGAATTCTCTGGATGTACGACAATCTTTGATATATGTTCGGATTTATCCAAACCTACATTCTTCCAAGTATTTCCATCATCCATACTTTTGTAAATACCATCACCGAAACCCGCGTGCCTCCCTCCTACGTTCTCTCCTGACCCCAGCCAGATGATAGATGGGTTATTCGGATCTATTGTAATACATCCCGTTGAAAAGACTTTTTGACTATCGAATATGGGTGTCCAAGTATTCCCGGCATTCGTTGTTTTCCATACACCTCCAGATCCGACAGCTACATACCAGACATTATCGTCATTCGGGTGGATAGCAATGTCGGCAATTCTTCCAGATGTAAATGCGGGTCCAATATTTCTGAGTTTGAGGCCAGCAAATGTTGCTGGATCTTCTTCCGCGGATTTCATCTCCCTTGGGTCGGAATTAGTTTTGTTTTTCTTCTGAGCAATTAGGTCAGAACCTACTAGAAAAAGAAGTACAAGTAGCAGCCAATGAGTCTTCATAGTAAATGATATTTGATTGTTTAATGACTTTATATAGGTGATTTAATTAATGATCCTAAATCTCTTCTATGTGAAGCATAAATATAGGAAAGTGTTCGCCTAACAAGCTTTTATAATGCCTTAAGCCGATTTCTCCAAATCAATTTGGGCCTATAATTGAGAATTACAGGCTATATGTTAATTCAATGTAAACTCAAGGGATAACAAATTAACACATCGATAATATCGTGGTAACAGTATAGGCATAGTGCGACTATACATTTGTGACAGATTTAGAGATTAAAATTAACCTCAATACGAAATCGTCAAAAATGAAAAAAACAATATTGAATCTTTTGAGTGTCGCATTTTTCTTGCTTTTTTTAACAAGTTGCAGTAACGACAATGAATGTGATAATAATTGCCCTGATGGGCAAGTACAATTATTAGATTGCCGATGTGT
Source organism: Saprospiraceae bacterium (assembly GCA_047634015.1). Lineage (GTDB taxonomy): Bacteria > Bacteroidota > Bacteroidia > Chitinophagales > Saprospiraceae > JAJRXG01. Next base: position 773 of record JBLIDB010000187.1, on the reverse strand, counting down.
AGTAGATGCTAATACTATTAAGCCAGATCCATGTGATGGAACCGTCCCTTGTGCAGCCGGCCAGGTGAAAGTGTATCCTTCTTGTGATTGTCAGGATCTTATGTCTCCAGTCTGTGATGGCAAGACTTGTAACGATAATGAAATATTGAATGCGGCAACATGTAATTGTGAAGTCATACCTGATCAAGTGGGAACAGTTGCTGTTACAGGGGCAATAGATTCCGACGTAACATGGACTAAGGATAACGTGTATATTATTGCAGGAAAAGTTCCAGTGCTTGATGGAGCAACGCTGACCATAGAGGCCGGAACTTTAATAAAAGGCGCTACTGGTACTGGTGCTAATGCTGCTGCTTTAGTGATCGCTCGAGGAGCGAAATTAATGGCGTTAGGAAGCGCAGTTGCACCTATTATATTCACTTCTATTCTCGACGATATTCAACCAGGACAGATATTATCTCCTAATCTTACAGCGAGTAATAATGCATTATGGGGAGGACTTATCATTCTTGGATATGCTCCGATATCTGCGGGTGATGGAGATGATCTAGCTCAAATAGAAGGAATTGTAGCTGATGATTTATTTGGACGATATGGTGGGTCTGATGTTGCTGACAATTCTGGTACTATTAAATATATATCTGTACGCCATGGTGGTGCTGAGATTGGTGCTGGGAATGAAATAAATGGGATCACTTTTGGGGGTGTAGGTTCAGGAACTGTAGTTGATCATATCGAAGTTGTAGCAAATCTTGATGATGGTATAGAGTGGT
>JBLIDB010000186.1:0-10014 GCA_047634015.1 Saprospiraceae bacterium | reverse complement strand
ATGGAAAGAGGATAAGCTGGCCCGCATATTCCATCAACGTAAAAATGTGAGCATCCAACCCAAAAGGAATGAAATAGTAGATACTGTTTATGTCAATCAATTAGGAGGTATAGATAAATTTTTACCTAAAGTGGAACGGCATTTATCACTTGTGAGGAGTTCCAAAGTATTCATTGCCGATGGTGCTAAATGGATATGGAATTGGGTAGTGGACAACTACCCTGGTGCCACCCAGATACTTGATTATTATCATGCGGTGGAAAAGATCGTGCATCTGGCCAAACTCCATTTCAAAGATAAAAACAAGAAAGAACCTTGGTTGAAACAGCAAAAAGAGTTACTGCTTGATGATGGAGTTTTCCAAGTGATAGACAACATAAAAAAGCTCAAAACCAAAAATGAAAATAGCTCAGCGGCCAAAGAAGCGGCCCTTCGCTATTATGAAGAACACGAAGACAGAATGATATATAAAACTTACAAAGACAAAGGCTTATTAATTGGCTCTGGACCTATAGAAGCTGCTCACAGGAATCTTATACAACAACGGCTAAAGCTCTCTGGCCAAAAGTGGTCCATAAAGGGAGCTAATGCTACTGCTAACCTCAGGTGTTATAATAAAAGGAACTCATGGCATTTAATAGATGAGCTAATCAGGTTAGCTGCTTAATTCCTGCATTTTGTCATAGACCCCTCCCAGGATCTCAGATTTAGATTTATCGTAATTATGTAATATTTGAGCAAATTTTGATTAAACTAGTTTTCACTCAATCAAAAAAAATATAATATGTTAAAGTTAAATCATAATTACCTGCGGTACTATTAACAGCATATGGTATCCACTAAAGAACTCACCATTCTGTAAGCACTTTAAACATTCCTTAATAGTTCGTTATCCGGATCCCCAAGCTGATAACGCTTGCACGCATTGTCAGTGCCGATAAAGCACAATAACATATTTGGAATATTATAAACCAGTAGTTAAAAGCTATAGTTCTCACTCTATTAAGAACCAATTGACCTTTTTCATTTATTAACCAAATTATTAAAAATGTCATATTTACCTAAAACAATTATTTTGACAGGACTTATTATCCTGTTAGCCTTTATTGGTCTTCATGCCCAATTTGTCGCATTACAATATCGCGCTGTACCACAAGAAAACAGAGATGAATTCATACATCGAGAAACCACTTATTGGGCAGAGGTAGCTCAAAAAGTCATTGGTGACGAAAAGTTACTCGGTTGGGAATTATGACAGAAAGTAGGAGGTTGGGGTATGGATGAAAATTCTCCCAATTTTGTCTTCGTCAATATTTATGCTGATAAAAAGCAGCTCGAAAATATGAATGGAGTGTGGGATTTCACAAAAGTGTTTCCTAATATGAGAGCAGCTGATTTAGAAACGAATTCACTTGCTCGGACTGTTCATATGGTCTTTATGGAAAGTCAATTTGCCATAGGCAGCCAAGAAAGTGAGTTTGCAGTGGTGAATTACTTTAAGGTTAGTGACATGGCAAACTTTCTCGAATTTGAAAAAGGAACATGGCGGCCGTTTGTTTCCAAAGCCATGGCTGATAACCAGACATCTGTAAAAGGATGGAGTGTTGCAAGAGTTCTTTCTCCACGCGGGGCACATGTGGGATTTAATGCGATGACAGTTGATCGTTTTGAAACTTTTAGTGAAGCTTTAGCTCCGACTTGGGATGAAAGTTTAGCATTTCCAGATTTCGCTGAACATAACAAAACGAACACAAGGGAATACATTGGAATTTATGCATTAGTAAAAGGAGTGCATTCAGTAGGAAATTAAAAGCGATATAAAAAAGGCAGCCTACGTTGCATTCTTTTCAACTTTGTATTATACTTCAAAGATAAGTCCACTCCGGAAAGTGAGGATCATCAGAAAATGGAAGATTTTGGATGATATTTTTATTTTTCGAACCTCGTTGATGCCTGAGCATCAGGGAGTTGAGAATAATGGAAATATCGCCAAAAGGGCCGTTTCCCGATATTATGACTTTCTGGAGTGGACTCAAAGATAAATTACTTAATCTACATGTACAATGATCGGCTCTTTTGGACGAAGTGTTATGAGTGGTTGGGCTTGCACATGTTCAGAAATCATTTTGAAATCGAATTGATCTAATATGCCTGCAAGTGCGATTTTCATTTCCATGAGCGCAAATTGACTACCTATACAGAATCTCGGGCCACCACCAAATGGGAAATATGCGTATTTAGGAGGGTCATCATGCTTAGACTCCGGAGAGAATCGAGCAGGGATGAATTTATCCGGATGTTCCCAATATTCTGGATTCCGATGCGCTCCATAAGTATATAGTCCAATCAAATCTCCTTTTCGGATCTCTGCACCATTGATATGATCATCTTCAAGTGCCATTCTATCCAATATCCATGCCGGCGGATAGAGTCTCATGGTCTCCGAGACAATCTGTTGAAGCATATCATTTTTAATTACTTTACCCAAGTCCCAACCATTAGAGACAAGCCTTGAAGCCTCCTTTTTAGCTTCCTTATAGATCTCAGGGTGTTGCGTCAGCAAGTAAAGACACCAAGTAAGCGTATTCGCAGTAGTCTCATGACCAGCCACAAATAGGATCAATACCTCATCAATCAATTGCTCAACGGACATGCCCTCACCTGTATCCTCATATCGTGCTTCGAGTAACATTTGAAGTAGGTCATCATGCCCTCCGTTAATATTGGCCTGCCGTTCTTTTATTATTATATGGAGCCCATCTCTAATCTCCTGAGATCGAAGCAAGGCCTTTCTTTTCTTGCCGGTTAGTTTCCTAATCCAATTCCATTGTGGTTGACGAATCTCGCGAATGATGTGTTCTTGTTGGAGGATCAGTTTCACACCAAGATCTTTGATTTCGTCCTTCACGATTCCAGAACTAAACAAGGCTTTAGAAACGATCCGCAACGTTAATTCACTCATTAATCCTCCCAAATCATTTTTAGCCCCATTCGTATCTAAGCTCTTGCCTAAATCCGAAATAAAATCTTCCGTTTCATCTACCACTATGCTCACAAGTCCCTCTAATCTTGACTTATGAAAGCCAGGCTGAATTAATCTTCTTTGTTTCAACCAATAAGGCCCATTGACAGTCAGTAACCCTTGACCCACATATTGACCAAGTGATTCGGTTTGGATCTTTGACTTTATATAATTCTTATGATTTGTTTGAAGTACATGCTTGACAATTTCAGGATCAATACTCATGATCAATCGCTGCCCTCCTATGATCCGAGTGATATAGGTACTTCCGTATCTTTTAAGTGCTTCATTTATGACAGGAAGAGGGTTCTTAACGAACTTCAAAGCACCTCGAAAAGTCTCTATAAGTGGGACTGTAGGAATGCTTTGATCTCTGATTTCCGTCATGGGATTGAATTTAACAAATAATACACTTCTTGCACAAAAATGTTCATGTAATAACAATATCTGAAATTCTATTTCTCACGATTAATCATTAAGTCCTACTTTCGTGTGCAAGACCAGATCAATATTGTCGTCATTGATCTGTTATACAAATGATCAGAAAAAGAGTAAAATGGAAGGTAAAGTGATACATCGTAAAATTAATAGGCTTCTGGTTGCCAACAGAGGTGAAATAGCTATAAGGGTTTTTCGCGCCGCATCAGAAATGAATATAAGAACCGTTGCCCTGTATACTTACGAAGATAGGTATTCGCTGCATAGATATAAAGCGGATGAAGCCTACCAGATAGGTTCTAAGGATGATCCGCTAAAGCCATATCTCGACATTCAAGAGATTATCCGGACAGCTGTTGAAAATAATGTTGATGCTATACATCCAGGATATGGATTCCTTTCGGAAAATGATGGATTTGCTCAGGCTTGTATAGATGCCGGAATTATATGGATCGGACCATCGCCAACAGTAATGCAAGCACTTGGAGATAAGTTATCCGCTAAGCAAGTGGCCATTTCTGCAGGAGTTCCTATTGTTCAGGCCAGCGAAGACCCTGTAGGCGATGTGACTACATTGAAGAGTGAAGCGCTCAGAATTGGATATCCCATCATGGTAAAAGCCGCCACTGGAGGAGGAGGCAGAGGTATGCGTGTAGTACGCACTGAAGATGAGGTCGTAAAGTCATTCCATGAGGCTTCAGGAGAAGCAAAGACTGCCTTTGGAAATCCTGAAGTGTTCGTTGAAAAATTTATTGATGATCCAAAACATATAGAAGTACAAATTCTTGGTGATCAGTATGGTAATATCGTCCATTTCTTTGAGCGCGATTGTTCCGTACAAAGACGTTATCAGAAAGTCGTTGAAATAGCTCCAAGCATTTCTTTAAAACAATCTACTCGGGAGAAGCTATGGAAATATGCTATAGATATCTGTAGTGCCCTGAAATATCAAAATGCCGGAACTGTAGAATTCCTTGTAGATCGGGATGAGGAAATATACTTTATAGAAGTCAATACAAGAATCCAAGTTGAACATACAATTACAGAAGTCATTACTGGAATCGACCTTGTTAAAAACCAAATTCTAATTGCGAGTGGCTTACCGCTAAATGATCCTCAAATAGGGATAACGAAACAGTCCGATATCTCTTACCGTGGAGTTGCCCTTCAATGCCGTATTACGACCGAGGATCCGAGTCAAGATTTTAAACCAGATTATGGACGTCTTTTGGCCTATAGAAGTGCAAGTGGATTTGGTATAAGACTAGATGCAGGTAATGCATATTCCGGTGCGACAATTTCTCCATTTTTTGATAGTATGTTGGTAAAAGTTACTGCTTCTGCAATGACTTTGCCAGCTGCCTCAGACCGATTACATAGAGCATTACGAGAATTTAGAATTAGAGGGGTTAAAACCAATATTCCATTCTTATTGAATCTACTCAAAAATGAGGACTTCAGGACTGGAAAGGTTACAGTTCCTTTTATAAGCAAACATCCAGAATTACTAACTCCGCCTAATTGGAGAGACAGAGGCACTAAGCTTATTACCTATCTTGGTGAAATCATTGTTAATGGCAATCCAGATGTTAAAAAGAAGCCTGATTCTTTAAATTTCGCAGAGGCCATCGTCCCTGATCGATCTGTCATCAAAGAAATCCCGAATGGTACGAAGCAGATATTAACAGAACTTGGACCTGAAGGGTTTTCTAAATGGCTAAAGTCAGAAACTAAAATTCACTTTACGGACACTACATTTAGAGATGCGCATCAATCATTGTTGGCCACAAGAATGCGGACTCATGATCTGTTAAAAGTGGCTGATAGCTTTTCTAAATCACATGGTGCTGATCTTTTCTCTATGGAAGTTTGGGGAGGCGCAACTTTTGATGTGTCTATGAGATTTCTAAAAGAAAGTCCATGGCAACGATTAGAAAAAATACGTGAAGCAGTACCTAATACACTATTGCAAATGCTCCTTCGAGGATCGAATGCCGTAGGGTATAAAGCATACCCTGATAACCTCATCGAACAGTTTATTGTAACCTCTTGGGAAAAAGGGATAGATGTATTTAGAGTCTTCGATTCACTAAATTGGTTAGAAGCTATGAAGACGAGCATAAGAACCATCCGAGAGCGAACAGAAGCTTTGGCTGAGGTTTCTATATGCTATACGGGTGATGTCCTTAATACAGCCGTAAGCAATAAATATAACCTCGACTATTACATAAGTATGGCCAAGCGCATAGAAGATGAGGGAGCTCATATTCTGGCTATTAAAGATATGGCGGGACTCTTAAAGCCGTTGGCTGCAGAAAAACTCATCAGAGCACTAAAAGAAGCAATCGATCTTCCTATTCACTTACATACACATGACACTTCTTCTATCCAATCTGCGACATACCTAAAGGCAGTTGACGCTGGCGTTGATGTAATAGATGTTGCGATTAGTTCCTTATCAGGATTAACATCTCAACCAAGTTTCAACTCTACAGTTGCAATGTTCCAAGGGCATCCCCGAGAGAATGAAATAGATCTGGATAGTCTAAACGAATATTCGGAATACTGGGAGACAGTAAGGTCATACTATTACGGATTCGAAACGGAACTAAGGGCAGGAACAGCGGAAGTTTATAATCATGAGATTCCAGGCGGACAATATTCTAATCTCAAACCGCAAGCCAGAGGGTTAGGATTAGAGAATAAATTCGAAACTATTAAGAAGAACTATAGAGCTGTAAATGATCTTCTCGGGGGGATTGTCAAAGTTACGCCTTCATCTAAAGTAGTAGGAGATATGGCCATGTTTATGACTGCCAACGATCTTACGATTGAGGATATCCGAAAAGATGGAGCAACCTTGGCTTTCCCAGATTCGATGATTTCTCTTATGAAAGGAGAGTTAGGTCAACGAGACGAAGGATGGCCTGTGGATTTCCAGAAGATGGTATTGAAGCAAGAAGTGGCATTTACAGATAAGCCTAATGCGCACCTGGAACCTGTAGATTTCGAAAGTGATTACGCTGCCTTCCAATTAGAATTCCCGTTGAGTAGTAATTTTGAAGACTTTCTCAGTTATCAGTTATATCCGAAGGTTTATAAAGATTTTTACGAACATCAAGAGAAATATGCTGATACGAGTAAATTACCATCTCCAGCATTTTTCTATGGCTTAAAATTCAACGAAGAGATTCAAGTAGAAATCGGAAAAGGAAAGACGATGCTTATCCAATATCTAAATACAAATGCTCCGAGAAGTACTGGAACACGACTTTGTATATTTAGAATAAATGGAACAATCAGATCTATCATTATCGTAGATAAATCTATTGATGCAAAAGATAGTGCCAACCTAAAAGTGACTGCTGATAATCACATCGGATCTCCGCTACAAGGAAATCTATCTAAGATTATTGTAAAGAAAGGAGACATTGTAAAAAAGGATGACCCTTTATTTATTATTGAAGCGATGAAGATGGAAAGCACAATTACAGCCCCTCAAGATGGGATTATTGGAAGTGTTTTCTTAAAAGAGCGTACGTTGGTAAAGCAGGATGATCTGATCTTAGAAATCAATGAGGAATAATTAAAGTGAACGCAGACAGAGAATCTGGAAAAGCATTTGAAACTTATCCGATAAAGACATACTGACGTTAATTTGATTGCGAAACAAATCTACTTTATGTACAGTATATAATGACCTAAACGAGAAACTTGTCAAAAAACATCGAGTCATGTATACATAGTCGTCCCTTAAAAACGAACTTTTACAAAGTGAAGCCAATATTTCAAAAATAAGTATTGATATAATTTTTGCCTAAATAATGTAGGGTCGGCCTTATTAGGTTGAGCATTTTTTTCAACTTGAAGCCTATTGCTGCGAGCAGCGCATTGGAGATATCTCCTGTTAAGCCTTTTAGGTAGTTTCTTTGCATTCTGTGGACCTGTTTTAGATGTCCTATAATAGGTTTTATGCCTGCTCTTTTTCTAAATTTATTTCTTGCCTTTTCCTTTTCGTACTTGCTTTTTCCTCTTCCCGAATCTGGAATTACAATTTGAGTCTCCTTTACTTGCTTTACGCCTCTATAGCCTCTATCAGCGATTGCTATTTGAGCTCTATTGCCGCCTGCTTTCTCTCGCACTCTCTGGCTTTGCGCTAAACTGGCGCTTAGTGTATTTGAGTCATGTGGGGATTCCCCGTATATGATTTAACGGAGGTGATTACTCCCGTTTTTAAGCCCTTTACAACTGATACTTTATTCCCAAATTCATACTTCTTATGAGCCTTCCCTTTCGCTATGCAGTAGACATCGAGTTCATGTAGGGAATATATTTTGTTCTTATCATTTCTCATTTTAGTTCAGTACCTTTTCAAAAAGACTCAGTTGTTCTTCATATTGATCATGATCAATTTTTCGTCGCAATTCACGCACCAAAGTATGCGCGATTGTCTTTATCCGTTTCCTCGCCTTTGTAGCCTTTTTACGCCGCTTTGGATGATGACCATTGTATTGATCTTTCATCAATTGCTTGAGTTCTTTTTTATAAGTTCGACATAATCCAACTTGTTCTCTCGAGTCCAGCTTTCGACACTTCTCAATAATCTTCTTTGCCAGCTTTGTATCTGTTGGATAGGTGATGTTTTTCTCTTGTACAGTAGTATCTATTAATACCTCCTTCTCTGTACTCGCTCCTTTAAATAAGGCAACGGTGTAGGAAAGAACATGCTCAAATCCAGATCCTCCAACACGCTTTCTAAAATTAACAAACTCGGAGGGATCAAATGGCTGATTGCTTTGGAAATATTGCTCCCCTGTGAAATACGGCCAATATGGATTCTCCATCCATCTTTGAACTACTGACTCATCACGCTCATTAAACATGCGTTTCAGCATCAGTAATCCAACAATTAACCTTGGAGGAACACTTGGCCTACCTGTTGTGGAGGACAATGGCAATAAATCTTTATAAATACCTTCCCAATCAATTCGCTCCCCCAGCAAAACCAGATGATGAGACATATTTATCATCCCAGAAAGCTTGGAACGCAACAATTCCAATTGAGGTGTTCCCTTTGGATTTTATGACAGCATAGCGACCAGGTTTTTTACCAATTCACAAAAACATGGACGTTTGTACACTATAATTACATACGAACCTTATTGACAAATAGAAAGTTAGATCCTTTTTAAGGGTCGACTAAAATAGTCCTTGGCTTTGCCGAATAGCAACTAAACACTCAAGGTTGAAATTTCCTTGATACATCCTGATCCTAAAGCGAATTAGCGACATTTCAAGTCTTTCTACCACTAGGGCGATAGGTAAAAAAGATTAAAATTATACTTGCCAATAATGGCTGTGTAATTACCCAGAATCGCCTCTTGTGTTGGACTTATTTTCTTATTTGATTGTAAATAGAGTTAACCAATTCATCATCTTGAGTATCATGGGATAGCTGCCAAAACATAATACCCCCAAGTTTATGTTCCTTGACGAAATTGGCTTTCAGAGCTAGACTTTCTGGATCATCATATGAAATAAAAGTGGAATCTTGTTTGTTAAAAATAAATGGAGCTTTTGATTCTTCATCCCAATGGCGACCATAGTTAGTATCCTCCTTGAGCATTGCTTGAATCTTTGAAAATGAATAACTACTCTTTGTTCCAGTGAAAGTTTGATACAGACCATTACCCTTAGGTGCAACCCCACTCCATGATCTCCCGTAGAAAGCTGCCCCTATTATGATTTGTTGAGGATCCACTCCATTCTCGATACAAAAATTAATAATACCATTCACCGACAATGATGATTTAGTAGAATCCGCAGCACTATAGAGTGCTGTATGATGACTTGTTCGAGAATTACCTCCGGCTAGGTCAAATGTCATGATGTTCATATAATCAACATGCCTCATCACTTCTGATAGTTCTATAAAGTCATAATATCTTTTCCACCCCGCTGAAGCAAAAGAGAGCAGCATATGAGGTTTTACATCATCAAGGGATATTCTAAGTTCAGTAACGAGAGATGTGAAATTTTCTTTATCCTCTGGACTGTGAGCGTTCCCTATGCCTGGCAGTCCTGGATATTCCCAATCGAGATCTATTCCATCCAATTCATCTTTATCAATAAAATCTATAACACTTTCTATAAAAATTGCCCTACTAGATTTCGATAAAGCCATATCAGAAAACCCTTCTGAACCACCCCATCCACCACATGCGATCATTACCTTTAAGTCTGGATAAGCGCTAGATGCTTGAACAAGTAGTTCGAGCTCGCCTGCTAAATACTCCTGCTCGAACTTCATCTGGCCATCTACTACTTTTGTAAATGAAAATATAATGTGCGTTAGCTTGTCCAGAGGCAACTCTAAGACCCGCTTAGCATTGGAAGGGACATAGTATGCAATTATTTGGTTCAAAGATTTGACATTCACGTTTCCCTTTGAGCTATGTATCCGTAGGAGCATCTACATGTATAGATTTGGAGGATTAAAATTATTAGGCAAGAGCGTATGAATGTCTGTTATTTTGGTATCATTGACATTTTCA
>JBLIDB010000185.1:0-10103 GCA_047634015.1 Saprospiraceae bacterium | reverse complement strand
AATGAAATTTTCGCCGAGCAGCCTACTTGCTTTTGGCCATGGCCAAAAGCAAGTAGGCTGCTCCTATTCTTATGACAACAGCAAGCTGTTGCATTTGTTAGTTGAATTCAAGAATAGATAAGGTAGTAGAATGGAGAAAAGGAAATCTAAAGCAACAGAACACTACAGGATACCCATGGCAACTAGGACATATATATTTACATCAATCAAAAGAACTGGAATGAGTTAACTCTGGGTTCAAAATTGTTCATTAATAGCTGTAGATATAATTTTTAATACTTTATGAAGAAAGAAACATTCATTTTGTTTTGCTTAGTTCTTGTTACATTTTTAATAATGGGTTGTAAGCAAGGAGCTAAGAAGGAAGAGGTGCCAGCGAGTGTAAAGAAACCTAATATTGTGCTCATCCTAAGTGATGATCAAGCGTGGTCAGATTATGGGTTTATGGGGCATGAATTAGTTCAAACGCCCAATATTGATAAATTAGCTTCGCAGAGTATAGTCTTTCCAAGAGGTTATGTCCCTACGGGTGTGTGTCGTCCTTCATTGATGACCTTGGTTACTGGCCTTTACCCTCATCAACATAAAATCACAGGCAATGACCCCAGAGGGGGATGGCGAAATCCATCTTATCCCAGAGAGGAGCTTTTAGCAAACATTGATAGACTTGAAACTTTACCTAAGATATTAGCTAAAGAAGGCTATCTGTCTCATCAATCCGGCAAGTGGTGGGAAGGAGATTATACAAGAGGAGGATTCACACATGGAATGACCCAAGGTCAGCGACATGGAGATGAAGGATTAAAAATCGGTAGGGAAGGGATGGATTCTATTTTTCAATTCGTAAACCAAGCTGTAGAGGAGGATAAACCATTTTACGTTTGGTACGCTCCTTTTCTACCTCATACGCCGCATAATCCGCCACAACGCTTACTTGATAAATATACAGATCTGGACTTAACTCCCAGTGTTGCAAAATACTATGCCATGATAGAATGGTTTGATGAAACTTGCGGGCAGCTGGTAGATTTCTTAGATGAGAAAGGCCTACGTGAGAATACACTGATCTACTATGCATGTGATAATGGTTGGATTCAAAAACAGAATGCAAATGGTTTTGATGTTGGCTCAAAACAGACAGCCATGGATGGGGGAGTACGGACGCCTATTATGTTCTCCATGCCAGGGACATTAGAACCTGCTAAACGTACAGAACTCCTATCGACTATAGATCTATTTCCTACAATTCTTAATAGTGCGGGGATTAAAACTGATAAGAATTTACCTGGATTGAATGTCTGGGATCAGCTGACAGATGCGAAGGGGATTTCTCGCAATGCTATATTTGGAGAAGGGTATAGCCATGATATGATTGATAAGGATAACCCAGAAGCATCCTTAGCCTACCTATGGTGTATTGAAGATGATTGGAAATTGATACTCTGTTATGATGGGCAAATAGAGGGTAATGGAGTATTTACCCATGAAGAAATGAGAACGCAACCGATTAGACTTTACAACCTTGCTAAAGATCCATATGAAAAGAATAACCTGGCGTCGAAAGATCCAGAAAAAGTGCAACACCTCAAAAAGAAAATCGAAGGTTGGTATCCAGTGAAAGATCGATCTATCGTCTCAAATTAAGAATTACCTTAGAATTTTGGTAATTCGTCAACTTGATCAGGGAAAGTGTTAGAAATGCTATTTTTTAATAAATTTAAAAAGCTAATCAGACGCCTGGTCGGAAGGGGATTTACGAAACAATGCTACAGTCAGGACAGAACAGTACAATACGCTGATAGACTATCAGAGATATACATTTACAGATATAAAATAATATAAAAATGAATTATAATGCCAGTTAAGAGATTTAAGCATGTGGATTACCTATGGGATGATCAGAAAGCAGGGGATTTAGGAGATGACCAGATCGCATTATTTTTGTATCGTTCCAATTTATTAGGTGCGGACTTAAGAATAACAAATTTCGGAGGGGGAAATACGAGCTGTAAAACGATAGAAAAAGATCCTTTAACGGAAGAGGAGGTTGAAGTCATGTGGGTAAAAGGATCCGGTGGAGATATCGGTACTTTGACGCGCCAAGGGATTGCTGGACTTTATACTAAAAGACTTCGTAACTTAAAGAATGTCTATCGAGGTTTGGAGTTTGAGGATGAGATGGTACCACTGTATTATCATTGTTTATATGATTTGGATAGCAGGGCTCCTTCTATAGATACTGCTTTGCATGGTCTTTTGCCATTTACCCATATCGATCACTTACATCCTGATGCCTTGATATCTGTTGCCGCAGCGAAGGATAGTGAAGCAATAACAAAGGAGATTTGGGGTGATAGAATGGGCTGGGTACCTTGGCAACAACCGGGATTTGATCTAGGAATGCAATTAGAAAAATGCTTGAAGGACAATCCTGGCATTAGAGGAATCGTGTTAGGAGGTCATGGATTGTTTACTTGGGGAGATACTTCCTATGAGTCCTATATCAATAGTTTAGAAGTTATTGAAATGGCGGCGGACTACATTGAGAAAAAGGAAGAAAGTATTCCTGCTCCTTTTGGAGGGCAACGTACAGAAAGTTTAGATCCATCTAAACGTAAAGATCAAGCAGCTAAGTTATCGCCGATATTAAGAGGATTATGTTCTTCTTATCAGCAGATGATCGGACACTTTACGGATGATGAGCGAGCATTACAATTTATAAATAGCTTCGACATAGATAGATTAGCACCGATGGGGACATCTTGTCCTGATCACTTTCTAAGAACTAAAATTCAGCCTTTGGTACTTACTATTATACCTGAAGCAGATTTAGCAGACGTAGAGAATATAAAGGGGCAGATAGAGCCGCTATTCGAGCAGTATCGAGGAGAATATAGAGCGTATTACGAAAGTTGTAAGTACGATAATAGTCCAGCTATTAGAGACCCCAATCCGGTAGTAATTTTATACCCAGGAGTGGGGATGTTTACCTTCGCCAAGAATAAGCAGACGGCAAGAGTAGCGAGTGAGTTTTACTTGAATGCGATCAATGTCATGAGAGGAGCGGAGGCGATTTCAGAATATACGGCGTTGTCGCGACAAGAAGCATTTGATATAGAATATTGGCTTTTAGAAGAAGCGAAATTGCAGCGCCAGCCCAAAGAAAAGCCACTTTCCAGAAAGGTTGCTATCATCACTGGTGCGGGTGGTGGAATAGGAAAGGCTATAGCAGATAAACTGGCAGAAGAAGGTGCCAATGTGGTCTTAACGGATATTAGCGTGGAGCGACTCCAGGAAGCCAATGCTACTTATAAAAAGGATATATCTACTTATGCGATATGCGATGTGACAAGTGCTGATTCTGTCGCAGATGCCTATAAAGAGGCTTGTCTTGAGTTTGGAGGTGTAGATATTATCGTGCATTCCGCTGGTCTTGCGATCTCCAAGTCATTGACTGATACTACATTGAAAGATTGGAATATACTTCAAGATGTATTAGTTAAGGGGCAGTTTAATATGGCTAAGGAAGGTGTGAAGATTATGCGAAAGCAGGTATTAGGAGGGGATATTGTAAATATTGCCAGTAAAAATGGTCTTGTTGCAGGCCCCAACAATGTGGGTTATGGAACTGCAAAAGCGGCCCAACAGCATATGACGAGATTGCTCGCAGCAGAATTAGGCCCAGAGAAAGTAAGAGTCAATACGGTAAATCCTGATGGTGTCATTGTGGGAAGCAAAATTTGGGAAGGAGAATGGGCAGAAGGCCGTGCGAAAGCAAATAACATCAGTGTGGAAGAGTTGCCAGCGTTCTACGCTAAGCGAAACCTCATGAATGAAATTATTCGCCCTGAGGATATTGCAAAAGCTGTGTTTGCCTTAGTAGGCATATTAGATAAGAGTACAGGCAATATCATTAATGTTGATGGTGGTATGGCGAATGCATTTGTTAGATAAAGTCTTTTTGGTGTAATACCGAGTATAACCCAAATAAGTAGTAGCAATTTTAATATCTTTTCAAGATGAAAATTAGAAAATCAGATCTAAATAAGTTTAACAAGCATTATAAAAGCAAGCACTACGAGGATTTTGGGATATTGAATAATCAATTGGATCGAAGTAAAATAGATTATCAAGTCCTGATAGAAAAACTTCAAAAATTCCAAGTTGCTATTCCGAGTTGGGCTTTAGGTGCTGGAGGTACACGTTTTGGTCGATTCTCTTTTGGAGGAGAGCCATCCAACTTAGAGGAGAAGATTGATGATGTTGGAATTATTCATGCGCTGACCCAATCTGCAGGGGCGATATCCCTTCATATTCCTTGGGATATTCCGAAAGATCCAAAAGCGATTAAGGAACAAGCAAACGAGCATGGGATTGTATTTGATGCCGTAAATTCTAATACATTTCAAGATCAACCTGAACAAAAACATAGCTACAAATATGGCTCCCTATGTAATGTTAATGAAGAAGTGCGCGCTCAGGCCATAGAACATAACAAAGAAGTGATTGATTATGGGCAGGCCCTTGATTCTAAATCGATGACCGTTTGGTTGTCAGATGGAAGTAGTTTTCCGGGACAGCAAAATTTCAAAAAAGCATTTCAAAATACGCAGGATTCGTTACAACAGATATACGGACACTTACCAGCTGATTGGAAATTATTTATAGAGTACAAACCTTATGAGCCCAACTTTTACGCCGCTGTAATTCCAGATTGGGGGACTTCACTAATGTTAGCAGAAGGATGTGGTCGTCAGGCATATACTTTAGTTGATCTGGGACATCATCTTCCGAATACCAACATAGAGCAGATTGTAGCTATTCTAATGATGAAGGGCAAATTAGGTGGTTTCCATTTTAATGATAGTAAATATGGAGACGATGATCTGACGTGTGGAAGCATTAAACCATATCAACTGTTCCTTATTTTCAATGAATTGGTAGATGGTATGGAAAATAATGAAAGTGGGAATCCACCACTTGCTTGGATGATAGATGCCAGTCATAATATCAAGGACCCTTTAGAAGATTTGATGCAATCCTTAGAAGCGATTCGGGTAGCATATGCTCAGGCGTTGATAATAGATCGCGATGCCTTGCAAGCAGCAAGAATGGAAAATGACGTAGTGCGCTGTCAAGAAATCTTGCAAGCTGCTTACAGAGTGGATGTTCGACCGCTTTTAGCAGAAGCAAGGAGATTGAGCGAAGGAGCTATTGATCCAATCGGATTCTATAGAGACAAAGCTATTAGGAAAGGGCTAATTAAGGAACGTGGAGAAAACTCAATTGCTTCAGGACTATAGGGGTTTGAGATTTCGGATTTATTGATTTGAGATTTTGGAAGACTAGTTAATTATTATTAATGAAGTAGAAAAACGAATCAACAAATCAACAATAATTGCCCACAATCCTAAAGCCCAAATAAGTAAATCCGAAATAAATATAATGTCCCATACTCTCATATTCGATATAGGCAAAACTAATAAGAAGTGCTTTGTGTTTGATGAGGACTATAAAGAAGTATGGAAAGAATACATCCGTATAGATGAGATAGTGGATGAAGATGGTGACCCATGTGATGATTTACAAGCTATAGAAGAATGGGTTAAGAGTACTTTTAATAAAGTGTTGGATAGCAATGATTTTGTAATTAAAGGAGTTAATTTTTCAACTTACGGTGCCAGTTTTGTGCATTTGGATAAAAATGGGCAACCCGTCACTGCACTTTATAATTACTTGAAACCTTTCCCCAAAGAGCTGTTGGATCAATTCTATGAGAAATATGGGTCAGAAATTTCTCTTGCAAAGGAAACGGCTTCACCGCCATTGGAAATGTTGAATTCTGGTCTTCAATTGTACTATCTCAAATATGCTAAGCCCGAACTGTATAATAGGATTCATCGCTCGTTGCATCTTCCGCAGTATTTGAGTTTTCTTTTTACAGGAGTCGCAGTAAGTGAATTCACTTCAATAGGATGTCATACGATGCTTTGGGATTATTCTACTGGTGATTACCATCAATGGGTATATGCTGAAGGGATTGACAGCATCTTAGCCCCGATAGTAAGTAAAAAGCCCTATCTAAAACAAAAGAAGAATGGGGTGAATCTGAAATATGGAATTGGAATTCATGATAGCTCGGCTGCATTAATTCCTTACCTTAAGGCTCAAAAGAAGCCATTTTTATTAATTTCGACAGGAACATGGAGCATCTCGCTCAATCCTTTCAGTAAGGAGCTCTTAAGTGAAGCCGATCTGAGGAATGATGCGCTGAACTTTATGCAATTAAATGGAGATACAGTAAAAGCTTCGAGATTGTTTTTAGGAAACGAATATAAAATCCAAGTCGAGTTCTTACGCGAAGACTATGGTAAGGAAGAAGGATATCATCGCCAGATGAAGTTTAGTCCAACATTGTATTCAGATTTAAGTAAGGATTCAAAAATTTGTTACAATTTTAGCAGTATTAATATAGAAAGGAATGAACCGGAACAAACTAATTTAATTGATTTTGGATCTTATGAAGAAGCCTATCATAAGCTAATGATAGAATTAGTAGCATTACAAACCGAATCTGCAAAACGAGCTATTGGTAATACCCAAATAGATAAGATATTTATTGATGGAGGTTTTGCTGCTAACGATATCTTTGTAAAATTGATTGGATTCCATTTTAAAGATTGTAAAATTCGTACAACCTTAACGCCGTTGGGTTCTGCCTTAGGAGCGGCGTTGGTTCTTTCAAATAAAAAAGTAAAAAGAAAATTTCTTAAAAAACATTATGCTTTGCAAAAGCCGAAAATATGGAATTGAAATACAATCCAAATTATCCATCAATAGATGACCTGCGAGAGAAGGCGAGAAAGAGGTTGCCTCGTTTCGCTTTCGAATATTTAGATGGAGGCTGTAATCAAGAGCAAAATTTGCGAAAGAATACAGATGATATAAGAGCAT
The DNA here is from genome assembly GCA_047634015.1 of Saprospiraceae bacterium. Classification (GTDB taxonomy): domain Bacteria; phylum Bacteroidota; class Bacteroidia; order Chitinophagales; family Saprospiraceae; genus JAJRXG01. The sequence continues at coordinate 3,149 of JBLIDB010000185.1, read as the reverse complement.
TGGAATTACAGCCTTGGTATTTAAAAGATTATAGGCGCGCGAACGCAAAAACGGAATTATTCGGACATACGTATGATGCACCGTTTGGAATAGCGCCTATCGGGTTGCAAGGCTTGATATGGCCACGTGCAACTGAAATTCTCGCAGCTGCTGCATTTAATCATAATATTCCATTTATTCTAAGCACCGTAGGGACAGCAAGTATCGAGACTGTAGGTGAGATTACAAAAGGGAAGGCGTGGTTTCAATTATATCATCCTACAGAGAATGAACTTCGAGACAAACTTATACAAAGGGCTGCTGCTGCTGAGTACCCTGTATTAGTGATCCTATGTGATACACCTACTTTCGGATACAGACCTAAGGAAATTAAAAATGGTTTAGCGATTCCCCCCAAAATGACACTCTCTAATATGCTTCAGATTCTGGGTAGTCCCAATTGGGCTTTAAATACGCTTTTCACTGGACAACCTGAGTTCAAAACATTGAAGCCATATATACCTGCGGGTATGAGTCTGCGACATTTGGGGCTGTTTATGAATAAGACATTTACAGGAAGAATGAACGCAGAAAAGATAAAGCCTATTAGAGACATGTGGAAGGGTAAGTTAGTGCTAAAAGGTGTAGTAAGTGATGAGGATGCTGAAAAAGCAATTCAGCTTGGAATCGATGGAATTATAGTTTCTAATCATGGGGGGAGACAATTGGATGCAGGACAATCGACTATTAATCCCTTGACCAAAATTGCCGAGAAATACGGTGATCAAATTAAGGTTATGATGGATAGTGGCATCCGCTCAGGGCCAGATATCGCAAGAACATTAGCTTCGGGTGCAGAATTTGCATTCTTAGGTAGATCCTTTATGTATGGGGTAGGGGCCTTGGGCAAAGAAGGGGGCAACCATACTATTTCAATTTTAAAAACGCAGTTCCAACAGATAATGGAACAGTTAGGATGTGAGTCAATAGCAGACTTGCCGAAACATTTAATAAAGAAGTGAAATTAGAGAATCGAATACAGCGATACGCTACTTTTATAACGCTTATATAATAAGATATGACAGACCAAGTACAATCCCCGCAATCAGAAGAATTTGAACGTCAACGGGTTCCTCAGAACAAACTAAAAGGTTGGAAAAGCTTTCTGGGTATGTATGCCGGTGAGCATGCAGCAGGAACAGAATTTGTAATCGGACCCTTATTCTTAACCACAGGAGTAAGTGCTTTTGATTTAATAATTGGTTTGTTGTTAGGGAATCTAATGGCAGTGCTATCATGGCGGTTTCTGACTGCTAAGATTGCAACAAAAAACAGATTAACGCTCTACTATCAATTAGAAAAAGTATGTGGTAAGAAGTTAGTGGTGTTTTATAATTTGGCAAATGGTGTTTTATTCTGTTTCCTCGCAGGTGCGATGATTACAGTTTCGGCAACTGCTGTAGGGATTCCATTTGATATGGAGATGCCGAAGCTTACCGACACAATGCCCAATAGTCCAACATATATCATTATAGTCTTAGTAATAGGAGCTATAATAGCAATCATCGCGGCGAGAGGATATGACGCTGTAGCGAAAGCGGCCAATTGGATGGCACCACTAATAGTATTGGCATTTGTCGCATGCGGATTTGTGGCATTAGGACAATTAGGGGTGAGTAGTTTTTCAGATTTTTGGAACATCTGGGGAGATGGAGGAGATCCGTTTCCAGGACAGATCAAATATACCTTTTGGCATGTCTTTCTGTGGTCTTGGTTTTGCAATGCAGCGATGCATATAGGGATGTCTGATCTTAGTGTATTTAGGTATGCCAAGAAGGCAAGTTCAGGATGGACTACTGCAGCAGGAATGTATATAGGTCATTATGTAGCGTGGATCGCGGCGGCATTGTTATATGCCGTGTATATTCAATCACCAGAAGCTCAAGGGCTCCTGAATCAAGGCATTGCTCCTTCTGTTGCACCAGGTCCTTTAGCGTATAACGCCATTGGAGTTTTCGGCATAATTGCTGTAATAATCGCAGGCTGGACGACAGCAAATCCTACGATTTATAGGGCCGGTCTTGCATTCCAATCTATTATTCCCAAAGCCACTACTTTCTGGTCTACAATTCTTGCTGGAGCAGTGGCAACTATTGCTGGACTCTTTCCTGCTTTTGCCATGAAACTATTGGGATTCGTAGCTTTATATGGGTTTATATTGGCTCCTGTTGGTGCGATCATTGTTTGTGAGCATTTCTTCTCAGAGAGATTTGGCCTTGTTAAGAATTATGCCGAGAAGGCAGGTGTATCGTTTAATATGGCGGTGCTACTAGCATGGGGATTAAGTTTTGGAATCTTCTATATACTATCTATTACTCAAGGGATATTCCTATCTTTTCTAACCTTGCCTTCATGGTTGTTATGTGGAGTACTGTTTATGCTTATTAGTAAGTATCTACAGAAAGAAAAAAAATTATAATTCTATAAGCACTATTATCTTATTAGCCCTGTAATTTTATTATTGATTTGTACTAGCATTTTTATACTTTCGAACAGAGAGTAGCTTATGTATTCTAAGGGAGATACCTTTTCTTTCTACAGATAGATATTATAGTATAGTGCCGTCTCCCATTTCTATTATACGATCTGTCTTTTTGGCGAAATCCAAATCATGGGTAACAAGCAGCAAAGACATTCTTTGTTCTTGGCTTAGTTTTTTAAGAATATTAAAAACATTTTCAGCGTTCTTACTATCTAAATTTCCGGTTGGTTCATCGCCCATGATAATTTTAGGATTATTAATAAGGGCCCGTGCGATGGATATTCTTTGTTTCTGTCCTCCTGATATTTTGTTAGCCTTTTTATATGCTTCACTTGCAACACCAAGCATTTCTAATTTGTCTAACGCATTTTTCTTTATTACGGACTCTCTTTCTTTCCCCAATTTTAATGCTGGTAACATTGAGTCCACTCCGGAAAGTGAGGATCATCAGAAAATGGAAGATTTTGGATGATAATTTTATTTTTCGAACCTCGGTGATGCCTGAGCATCAGGGAGTTGAGAATAATGAAAATATCGCCAAAAGGGCCGTTTCCCGATATTATGACTTTCTGTAGTGGACTCAATTATTAAGGAGAAAAAAGAAATGCTCGTCCAATTAGGACAATTC
>JBLIDB010000184.1:0-10167 GCA_047634015.1 Saprospiraceae bacterium | reverse complement strand
TAATGGTCAGTGCTCAAAAGTTCGGGTACATTAATAGCCAACAATTGATACAGCAGATCCCTCAAGTTAAAGAAGCAAATGCAGAGCTTGAAACAATAAAGAATCAGTACGAGAAGCAAGGACAGGACAAGGTGTCGGCATTACAAACTAAGTATGCTGCTTTGGAACGTAAGCAAGCACAAGGTGAAATCTCTCCTAAGCAATTAGAAGTTGAAGCGCAAACTTTGGAGCAAGAGAAAATGGAGATCGCAAAATTTCAACAAGAAATACAACAAAAACTTGTCGAAAAAAGCGAAACTTTATTATCTCCACTAAGAGATAAAATAGACACTGCAATCAAAACAGTAGCAAAAGAGAATGGATATGTATACATATTTGATCAAGCAATGGGAATCCTATTGTATGCAGATGAAGCATCGGATGTGAGTGAATTGGTTAGAGCCAAACTTAATCTGTAGTAAGATATTGGGCATTGTGACCCTTCAAAATAAAAACCCATTTGGAACGAATTTTCAAATGGGTTTTTTTATGCAAAAAGCAATATGAAATTCAGAATTCTACTTTTCTCTTTTCTTATAACTATTATTATGTGGGGACAAGATGACTACGCCAAACAGGTTTTTCAATCTTGGGAAACCTATAAAACCGTTTTTATAAAAAAGGACTTTATGAAAGCTTCAACATTATCTAACCCGATGGTGGTAGAAAAGACCGGAGAAGAAACATACGTCGTAGATGACTTACTATATGAACAGGGGATGTACGAATCCCAAGGAATCATTCTAAAAGAGATAAAATCGAAACAATCCTCTGCAGTGATAAAGTCAACTGTTGAATGGCAAGCCATGATACCTTATGAAAGAATTTTAAAACACAAGATGAGGAAATTGTTAAAAACCATTTCATGCTTATTACATCTCAAGATTAAGACAAGACATGGCGATTTTTTGATTTATCCAAGCAAGATAAAGAAAGCATAAAAGGTTTATCTTCCCCATTACGATGAAAGGTTGAATATTTATTTGAATTAGGAAAAACCCATATTGGACTGTTTCACTTATAATAAGATACACGATTACCACAGTACCATGATTGACAGAAATATTAACTTTTGGAGTTTTTTTATAATTATAATTTCCCTTGTTGCTTGTGCTTCCATGGAGGATGTTGCTATAATCGAAACTATGGAATCGGACAGAGATAGTAGTAGCACTTACACATTTCTGGCACTGGGGGACTCATATACCATCGGGGAGAGTGTAAAAGAAGTAGAACGATGGCCAATGATATTGGCCGATCGAATTGAAATAACAGGAAAGGAAATATCTAAACCTAAAATAATAGCACGGACAGGCTGGACAACGGATGAGTTATCGAAAGGAATAGACGCAGCAGGACTCAAAGAAAAGTTTGATATCGTTTCTCTCCTTATCGGGGTCAACAATCAATATCGTGGAAGAGACGTGGAAAATTTCAGGTCAGAATTCACAGAACTTTTAGAACGTGCAATCTCATTTGCTTATAATAAGGAAAAAGTATTCGTAGTCTCTATTCCGGATTGGGGCGCAATGCCATTTGCTCTAGGAAGAGATGAAGCGAAAATCCGCCGTGAAATTGATTCATATAACCAAGTCGTTCGAGAAGAGAGTGCCAAACTGAATGTAAAATTTATAGATATTACTGCAATATCAAGAGAGGCTAGAGAGGATCCAGTTTTAGTCGCCCGAGACGATCTACATCCTTCAGGAAAGATGTATCAGAGATGGGTAGATGAAAAGATATATCCAGCGGTGGAAGATATTTTGAGGTAGTCAACATTAGGAAATTCATATTGGTTGGCAAGCTCAAAGTTCAACTATTCGATTAGCAAATGAGGTTAATTATATATAATCACACCTTCCACCATCATTTTAATTTCTCTTTCGGGCTCGGTGATCGCCGCAATTTCTTCATTGCTCGCTCCCTTGTCTTCTGCATAATGGCGCAATTCATCTACAAGAGTAAGGCTGCCATAAAGTTTACCCTGGACGATCGCTTTTTTCCCACCAGCATCTTTAGGTACAAAGAAAGCGTAATCTTTAAATTTCACAAAAGCGCTTGTAGCAGAGGCTTCATCTTCTAATGTCATCCAACAGCCTTTGGCTTGGCAAACTTCATTGATCACTCCAGAGATCTTAACATCTATAGTGTCGTTACCATCAAAATTAGAAATTATACCCGCGATATCTTTGGCACCGACTTCTGTAATCTTAGCACCGAAATGATTTGCTCCTTCTTGAGAAAGAGTAGCCTCTTGTGCACGACTACATGAAACAATGGATAAAGCCGAGATTATTATAATTAGGATTGTTCGCATTTGTGTGATTTATTCAATAAAGTTAGAATTACGTAAGGTTAAAACCAACTCAACAATTATCAGTAAGCTGATTCTATGGATATCAAAGTAAACTTGTTTTAAACTTATTGATCCGTCAACCGAAAGCCTACGCCGTGTACATTTTCAATGACGACTTTAGGATCTCCCGATAAGTGTTTTCTTAGCCGACTAATAAAGACATCCATACTGCGTCCGAGGAAGTAGTCCTCTTTGCCCCAAATGCGCTCAAGAAGAAGTTTTCGTTTTACAATTTCATTTTTGTGAGAGGCAAGGACTTCAAGTAATTCTCCTTCTCTTTGCGTGATTTTTTGAGGTAGACCTTCCTTAACGAGCCTAAGATTTTTCATGTCCAAAGTAAATTTTCCAACTTGGAGATTTGGGTCCGTGCTATGGTCATTGATAAATTTTCTTTTCAGAAAAACATTGATTTTCAAGACAAGCTCTTCAATACTGAAAGGCTTTGTAATATAATCATCAGCACCTATTTGTAAGCCTTTTATCTTATCTTCTTGAAGAGATTTTGCAGTAACGAAAATAATCGGAATTTGAGAGTTTACCTCCCTAATGTAAGTGGCTAATTGAAACCCGTCCATCTTAGGCATCATAACATCTACAATACATAAATCAAATTGCTCCTCTTTAAAAGCCTTCTTAGCCACCATTCCGTCTTTGCAATGTAAGATTTCGTATCCTTCTTGCATTAGGTTATCCATCGTTACAAATCCTAAAGTTTCGTCATCTTCGACGTATAGTATTTTAGCCATGTTGTGGTATTTTTAATCTGAATGTTGACCCTTCCCCAATTTTTGATTCTACGTTGATTTCCCAACCATGCGCTTCACAGATGTTCTGCACATAGAATAGTCCTAATCCGAACCCTTTTACATCGTGAAGATCTCCAGTAGAAACTCGATAGAACTTCTGAAACAAATTATCTATATCTTCTTTCTTAATGCCAATTCCATTGTCTTTAATATCAATCCAGACATCTGATCCTTTGAGATAAGCAGAAACCGCAACATTGGGGGCTTCTTGACAATACTTTACTGCGTTGTCAATCATGCTGTGGATAACATTGGAGAAGTGTAATTTATCGGCTTGTATCGAGACGTCTCCATTTAAGGCACTTAGAGAGATATTGCCTTGACCCCCTTCATGGATTTTCATGTTTTCGGAATTCACGATATGCCTAATCACTTGAATAATATCGAATGATTCTAATTTCAACTTAAAACTGTCTTGTTCTAATCGGGCTAAATTAAGAACCTTTTCCACTTGATCATTTAGACGATTATTTTGATCCGTGATGATCTGACTGTATTTCGAGAGTCTTTCATTTGCTTTTATTCCTGGATCATTGCCGAGTACATTAGCAGCAATTTTTATTGACGAAATTGGAGTCTTAAACTCATGCGTCATATTATTGATAAAATCGGTCTGTAGATCTGATAATTTTTTCTGACGAAGAATTACCCACATGGCATAGACAAAGAAGATTAACGCCAGTAAAGTAATCAAGGTGAAACCTATATTCTGCCACATAGATCTTAACAAATAGCTTTGTTGAGAAGGATATCGCACAACAAAGTAATATACTAAATCATCAAATTTCGGTAGCAGCTGACCAGAACGCTGTGAATCTTCCAATCGATTCAACTGACAGTAATTGCCATAGACCATGTCTTGACTCTGACAGTCGTAGATGCCATATTCGAATTCTGTAGACATGCCACGTGCTTCAAACTCCCTTAGAAGGCGATACTCTAACATGTTAGCGTCAATCCTATCATTGATGTTGACGGTATATGTGTTAGAGGTTTTGCGTTCTACAAGATTGTGACGAGGCAACTGTGCATTATTGTAGTCTGCCAGACTTTGCGCTACTTGATATAGCGCACTTCTAACGGATTGATCAAATTCTGAGTCCTCTAGTGCGTATGCTCGCTGCAGGCTATATCCCTGCATAAAGATGATGCCGATGATAGACACCGCCCCAAGTATTGCTAGTCTTCTTATGATAAGTATGGGCATAGAGTACTCCTAAGACCTCTGTTAACACAAATATAAGTCCACAAGGTGCATAGATTGCTGGTATTAACAGGCTGTTGATTTATTTGGTTATCTAAGGTCCTTGAATCGTATTAAAAGAATGCCCACTTATTCAGATTTGTTAGTTTCGGGCTCTGCTTCAACTAGGTCTTCGTAAAACTTCCAAAGAAATTTTTCATTTGGCTTATCTTGATAAATAGTATCAGTAGGACAAAGAAGGGCAATCAAACGAAAAGAATTATAAAGACCTATGTATATTTCAGTAGAATCTGAAGTTGACAATATTATAATCCTTCTGATTCTTTTCAAAAGAATTGTTTCATATCAATCGTCTAATGGCTGTCAAGTGAGAGAGCAGAACAATGGGCACCACAACTCCAGGTAGCCAAATCATAGGGAAATAAGCAATCGCAACATTCGGTTGATCAAAACCAAATTGTTGAAAACTCAACGGAGCCGACAAGAGGGCATTGACAATGATAAATAGTAAGAAGCCAAGCACGAGGATGTTCCAAGTCAAGAGGATACCTCTCTTCTTAGGTTGCTTCCAATCGATAAAGGCAATTATTAATGGTGCGGTTATTCCACCTATGATATCAAAATTCCTTCCAGCGAAGGTCATAAGTTCAGGCACTAACTGACGTAAGAAGAGTATGTTAAGTGCTATTTCCACAGGTATGCGGACGACATGAATCCAGGTTAGCGCCCTCAATGGTAGACTGTCTAAAAAAGCTCTCCCTCGGTTTGTAGCAAACAAAGCCGCGATCGTGATTAATGTAGGAGCGAAGCCCAAAATGATCTTAGGAAAACCATCAGAACTGATGATATAGAACCCATTCAGAGATGCTAACATGAGTATGCCCATCCATAAAACCTAACCTAAACTAATGGGAACAACAAGATTATCGTGGGATTTCGAAAGAGAAACAACACGGACAAATAGTATTACACAAAGCAGTGTTGTAATCGCAAAAAGGATTACAATGGAAGTAGGGACTATAGTATTCATGTTTTTACATTAAGTGTATATACAAGTATTTTTATAAAAAACCCTAATTTATATTAATTGGAATCTCATTCTTAAAAGCTTCCGTAAGGACATCTATCTGACGTATATTAAATTGCCCGAGAACTGATTCCACCTTATGATGCAGCTCCTCCCATAATGGAGCAATTTCTTCTAATAATACAATCCCCGAAATTGTAAGTGATAACTCGCTTGCCCGAGAGTCCGTACTGCTAATACTTTTCTTTATCTAGTCTTTTGACACAAGTTTCTTTATATCTCGGCTCATTGTGGATTGATCCAATAGGAGAATATCAGCGATAAATTTCTGGCTTACCAGTTCTTGTTTACCGATAATGAATAAGATAGAGAGCATACTCCCTTTCAATCCAAATGCGATCAACTTACTTTGATAAGCACCATCGACCATGCGATGGAGTCGCCGCAATTTAGCATTGACACAATTACGAGGGTCAATACGATCGAAATTTGGTGAAGGAGATTGTATATCTTAAGGCATAAGTCAAAGATTGGCAAAATAGATGTATCTACAAGTTGTTATTTGCCCATCTGATCTCTTATCGTCCTAAGTATTTCATTGAAATCCTTGATCTCTTGAATCACAGGTTGAATAAAATCTCCAGAACGTTCAGCCTTCTCTTCTTGATAAACCTTTAGAATGTAAGCCAGCCGACCTTCATCTTCCCTAGTTAGCTTGTTGATAAGTCGCTTGAATAAAAGGAAGTTAGCTTCAGAATTACTTGTTAGCGTTTGTACCTCACTTTTATAATGGTCTAAAATTAACGCTTGTACTTCCGCATCGTTCATAACAGGGACGACCTTTTCTGCCATTTTATTCATATTACGATAAGACCCCTGTAATTTAAAAGGAGGCTCAACGCGATATGCATCATTGGTAGCAGCGGACTTGATATAGAACTGATTCACTAAGAGTATCACATCTCTGATAGCTAATAACTTTCTAAGGATGTTCATATACTCATCGAGCTCTTCTGGGGTATGTGAACTTTCTAATTGCATCCCAGTAAGATCTCCAGACTTCATGTGATCTAAGAGTGCATAGACATCCTTAAGACTCTTAGAAGCCATCCGCTGAAGAAAAGGATTAGAGCTTAAAGCATTCTCTATATAACTACTGTTGAAATATGATTCTGTTCCTGTTAGAATATCTCCCAGGTTATAAACATCTGCCCGATTCGCTAACATATCAGGCACATGAAACTTTTCTCCTGATTCTGTGTACGGATTGCCAGCCATAACTACCGCGACTTTTTTACCTCTAAAGTCGTAGGTCATAGAATGCCCATTATAGGTTCCTTCTATCTTCCGCTGACCATCTGTTAGAGAGATAAATTTTTGCAAGAACTCAGCACTACAATGTTGGATATCATCCAAATATATCATGATATTATCACCGATCTCAAAAGATAGATTCAACTTCTCCAATTCTTGACGAGCCCCAGAGCTTGGCGCGTTGTTCGGATCTAATGAGGTGATATCATGACCTATTGAAGGACCATTAATCTTTACAAAAGTAAGACCGAGGCTATCTGCCACGTATTCCATTAAGGTTGTCTTTCCGTAACCGGGAGGAGAAACTAATAGCAACAACCCCATTCTGTCTGTGCGACTCTGTTCTCCAACGGTTCCAATTTGCTTGGCAAGGTTGTCACCGATTATAGGGAGATAGACGTTATCTATTAACTGATTTCGGATAAAGGAAGACAGTACTCTAGGCTTGAACTCTTCTAGGCGAAGTTTGTTTTTCCATTTTTCTAAATGTTCTTGTTTCAGCGCTTTATAGGCTTCTATTCTCGGAACAGTAGTATTGGAATACCCTTTAAGTTTCTTAAAGAAGAGATCATATTTTATCTTATAATTTCCTCGTCTGATTAATGGATGCTCACCCAGTAGTCCATCGACATCTATTGTTGCCGACCCTTCAAGTACTTTTATTTTTTCTTGTGATAGGAGATGAACGACAGCTTCTTTTACTGTTTCTAAATCTACTTTTTCTTTCTCTCCGCTGATATAGGCTTCTAACCAACGGGTTACATACTCGAAATATCGTAGGGGAAGATCTGATAGAGACTTTAGGTGTTGTTCATAAGTATCCTTCGCCTTGATCATTTTTAAATGAGCGGAAAAATTCTCAGCCAAAGTGACAGCATCTTGGGATACAATAAGTACTTCCTTCTCCACAAGACTTTCTATGAGATAGTTCGCCGCTTCTATAGCATCAGTTTCCTTAAATGAAGAGGCTAAATCAGCGTTCATCATAATTGCACTCAACTCAAATACGATGTCGTTTTGAATTCCACTTTGCGGAAAATTGGTAAGAAGAGCTCTTGCGGTTTCTATTTTCTGCTCCCAGCTTCTCTTCTCTTCTTTTGTAAGCCCAAACTCCCAGAAGAATCTACCCCAAGCACGTTCTTCTCCGTCATATCGAAGGAGACCGATGACTTTTCTTTTCGTTAATAGTTCTTTTCCAATAACATAGGCATCCTTATTATGAATTCCCTTATCATAGCCTTCATTCAGTCGTGTAGAGGCAAACTTTGTAATTGATTCTTCTAAAGAATTGGCTTCAATATTTTCTAATCCACCTTTGTCTTGAATGTATTGGTAGAGAAGGTATTCTCCTCTATAGATATCGTTATTCTCTGAGATATAATTGTGTTCCCAAAAATCAGAACTTCCTTGGAATGCTACGGCATCTAATTTTTGAAAAAAACTGGTGCCAGTAAGATGCACATTCAAGGATTGATCAATAGGGAGCACCGTAAGTTCTAGCGCCTGTGTATTTATAGAAAACTGATGTTGACCAAATTTTATAATATTCCCTCCTGCTACGTAGAGATCCTTCTTATCCCGAAGTGATCTAAGAACTTCTTCTTTAGAAGATTTCAATTGTGACGATAGATCATCCGCCTTTATAGAATCTCCTAACCCTCTTAGGTCTCCAGCAATAGATCGGACCTTCTGAGTCATAATATCAGAAGCATAGAAACCATTGATGGCCTCAGGACCCTCTAACTTCAGCGCCCTTTTTCTTATTCCCTCTATCAACCGTTGTCCTGACTGAGCAAGTGCTATGGTTCGCCGACTTAGCGTCTCGACTAAGTGTAATCGACGCGATTCGAAAGCACTATGGATCTCTTCACGCTTACCATGAAGGATAGTAACATATGATTCCTCCTCTATAAACTTCCCTTCTATCTCCTCCAAGATTAGCATGATTCGATTCAAAGACTCTGTACAGGAATCTGGAGTTTCAGCCACTTCAAGAGAACTGATCACACTTTGTTCTAATAACCTTAACTGGGCGTCGAACTCTGCTTGAGATTCTCCTGAACGGATCTCCTTATATTGCTGTCTTATACGGGATCTGACCCCATTTAGATTACTATAGAGTGTTGAGATTCTTTCTATTATTTTAGTCGTTTCTGTTGGGTCATCTATCTTAAGGCTTCCGACAATATCTATTAACAATTCTAAGTCTTTTCCTATTTGTTCTGACTCGGTTGAATGGTCATTACTTTCTACAGAAGTCTTAATTTTAGATATCGATAAATCGATATCATCAATCCTTTTTTTATATCCTTCTAAGGAGGCTTTCTTTAGTAAGAAGCGTACACAAGATTTTTCTAATTGGATGTTTTTTTCTTCCGCATTTATATCTAAATTATCAACAAGGCTTATATCTGCATATCTCAATTCTTTGACTCCAAGAAGCTCACCTCTGACTTTTCGTAGCGCTGTAAGTGTACTTACAAAAGTCATGATATCATCAAGACTTAATATGTCGATGTCTTTAAATAGTTTCTTTGCTTTCTTTTGAACTACTTCTGTGGCTTCCGTGGTAGCTTTACGAATACTAACTACTTTCTGGTATTCTCCGATTGCCACTTCTGAAGCCTCCTGAATATCACCGACAACAGTTGATATATGTTGTGCTTCCTCGGTATTAATCCAATAGTAAGCGTCCTTTATATTGACACACAGATTGACGATATCTTCGTAGAGGTCTGTATATAGATCTTCCTTTTTTATTAGAGACATCAGAGAAGAGACCTCTGACATAAAGGAGACGATTTCTTTATTTCCAACTTTGTAAAGGAGGTGATCTTCATGCCCTGTTGAGGAGGTCAGACGCTTACCGAAAGGAGTGGACCACAACTGTATCGTATGGTGTTTGATCGGCTCTACATCTTTTCTAAAAAAGCCGAGTGTCCCATCTGCAAAGATCCCATAACCATTGCATGACATCGGGGATTCTACCACTTGTGAAATGACATTATATGACATGAGCACGTAGCGACCCTCGCGAGGATCAAAGTAGACGTATAGATGATCCTCTCCATTAAGCGAAGAGATCGTTGTTTCGTGTCGTTTTCTTGTGGTGTCAGATTCGAATTTTTTGTTTGATCCCGTTTTCAAATAATAGCCATTACTAACCATTACACCTTGGTCACCTGGCAATAATTGACAGCTATCGACCATCGCCTCTAATTTGAAAACTTCTTCAAGTTTTTCGTTGTAGATAAAGAATCTCGGTTCTTCTAAATAGGGTTTAATACGCAACGTGATGAGAGACCCTAAATCTGCATATGACACCTCGCCATCATCGAGTTGTTGATCTTTATCTGTAACGAGTTCTCTATAGATGCCTTTGCCATCATCCGTATTGTCTTCTACTTTTATAGTTAGATCT
>JBLIDB010000183.1:0-10256 GCA_047634015.1 Saprospiraceae bacterium | reverse complement strand
AAAGTCATAATATCGGGAAACGGCCCTTTTGGCGATATTTCCATTATTCTCAACTCCCTGATGCTCAGGCATCACCGAGGTTCGAAAAATAAAAATATCATCCAAAATCTTCCATTTTCTGATGATCTTCACTTTCCGGAGTGGGCTCAACAATGCTTCTCAAAAATCACTACTTAGATTTAATGAGGAGGGATACTCAGTATTGAAAGGGTTCTTTTCACAAGATCAAGTGGATGAAATCAATACAGAAATTGAAAACTATTAAGCGAAAAGAAATTGTCTTTGAGATATGCGAATAGGAAGATAATGTTTTCCCATCGGACCGCAGAAACGGTAAAGAGCTTAGGAAACGATCTTCGCTTGCTTGAATTGTTGGATGGAATACTCGATGGTAAGCTTGTACTATACCAGAGTATTAATTTCCCTAATTATGGTAGTGAACAAAGAGTGCATTCTGACAGTATCCATCTCACCACCTATCCCAATGGGGGCATGGCAGGGGTATGGGTTCCGTTAGAACCAATAGACATAGATAATGGCCCAATATCATGCTATCCGAAAAGTCCTAAGTTGGACTATGCCATGAAGGGGGGTATTTGACGAAAGGTGACAAAGATTACATAGCCTATGAAGATATGAACGAAGAAAGATTAAAAAAAGAATCTTTTGAAAAGAAATTTTTCTTAACCCAACCAGGGGATGTTTTAATTTAGCATGCGAATCTTCTTCATGCTGGAGAACCACAACGGGATAAATCCAGAACAAGAAAGAGTCTTGTGATGCATTACTTTAACAATGAAGGCATATGGTACCATGAATTATCCCAAGGACCAGTACTCAATTGATTCATTTTAAAGCCTAATTTTTTTCTCACTTTACTTTCTAGATACTTCGTAGTCTAAGTATAGAGAGTTCATCTTTTTATATTACACTATTTTGGAAAAATCGAATTACTGGCTTATCCTCTTGGCATTCCTTGTCTACGGCTGCGGTGAAAATATAGTCGATGATCCTAAGTCAGAACTATTAGAAAACGAAACATATTTTCCGCCTAAGAACTCTGAAAAGTGGGAAACACTATTGCCAGAATCGCTAGGTTGGAGCCTTACAGAATTAGAAGAATTATACCATTTTCACGAAGAGAATGGAACACGGGCATTTCTAATTATAAAGAAAGGTAAGATCATTGTAGAAAAATATTGGGGGAAGGACATCCGAGATGAAGATGCCTTCAATCAAGATAAGCCATGGTATTGGGCATCAGCATCGAAGACTCTTGTGGCACTCACTACCGGAATTGCACAAGAACAAGGATATCTCGATATAAATGATCAAACCTCCCAGTATTTAGGACAAGGTTGGACCTCCTTGACATCGGATAAAGAGTCGTTAATCACCATCAAGCACCAGCTTACGATGACTACAGGATTGGACTCTTCAGTTCCTGACCTTGATTGTACAGTACCTGAATGTTTGCATTATGGAGTAGATGCGGGTGATAGTTGGTTTTATCATAATGCGCCTTATACTTTGCTCAATGATGTAATTGCAAATGCTTCGAACATCAATTTCGATGATTATGTAAAAGTAAATATTGCAGACCAGATTGGAATGAATGGTTTCTGGCTTCCTATAGGTCATAATCGTATGTATAATAGTACGGCTCGAGATGCAGGAAGACTTGGATTGTTATTGGAGAACAATGGCGTATGGGCGAATAAGAAAATAATCTCTGATGAGGATTTCCTCAAGGATATGCTTAATAGCTCCCAAGAGCTCAATCCTTCTTACGGATATCTAACGTGGTTAAATGGAAAATCATCGGTAGCGCTGCCTGAGAGAACGAATAGTTTTAATACTTCCTTAGCTCCCGAAGCTCCAGTAGATCTATTCGCTGCGATGGGTAAAAATGGGCAATTTATAGATGTGGTTCCTAGTCAGGATCTTGTAGTAATCAGAATGGGGGAGGCCCCTGATAACAGTTTAGTGCCTGTGCTATTCCATAATGAGATGTGGGGTTTCATTTCTAAGATAGTGAAGTAAGTTAGTATGCTATTTATGGTCGTATGGAATGATTTTCGAATCACTTCCGATAGATAATTGAACCGATCCGATAGAGTCTACCAAAATGTTCTACCTTTGTATTCCGTAACTATTAGAGGTATGTCAAAGTTTATTTTTGTTACGGGAGGGGTAACCTCATCCCTTGGGAAAGGAATTATTTCCGCGTCTTTAGCTAAGCTTTTACAAGCTAGAGGACTAAAAGTTACAATCCAGAAATTCGACCCTTATATCAATGTTGATCCAGGAACATTGAATCCCTACGAACACGGAGAGTGTTATGTAACCGATGATGGTGCAGAGACAGATCTTGATTTAGGTCACTATGAGCGATTTCTAAATATATCTACTTCTCAGGCTAACAATGTAACGACGGGAAGAATCTACCAAACGGTCATTAATAAAGAACGTGAGGGCGCATTTCTCGGGAAGACGGTACAAATCATTCCACATATTACTGATGAGATAAAAAGACGCATTCAGCTTTTGGAGAATCTCGGCGAATATGATATAATTATCACCGAACTTGGAGGGACAGTAGGAGATATAGAATCCCTACCGTACTTAGAGGCGCTTCGACAAATGAGGAGAGAGCTAAAGAATAAAGATTGTATGGTAATCCACCTTACGCTCATCCCATATCTAAAAGCAGCTGGAGAACATAAGACTAAGCCGACACAGCATAGTGTGAAGGAGTTGATGATGGCTGGAATTATTCCAGATGTGCTGGTTTGTAGAACAGAGTCTCATATCACCGAGGATATTAAAGATAAGCTTGCTCTCTTTTGTAATGTTGACAAGACACACGTTATTGAGGCCATTGATGCAGATACAATCTATCAAGTTCCGATTCTGATGCATCAGGAGAAGTTGGATCAGATAGT
This sequence comes from Saprospiraceae bacterium, assembly GCA_047634015.1. Classification (GTDB taxonomy): domain Bacteria; phylum Bacteroidota; class Bacteroidia; order Chitinophagales; family Saprospiraceae; genus JAJRXG01. The sequence continues at coordinate 7,311 of JBLIDB010000183.1, read as the reverse complement.
TATAGATCGCCTCGAACTGGAGCCAAAACATACGCCTGATTTAGAAAGATGGAAGAGCTTCCTGGAACGATATAAGAAGCCGAAAGAAGAAGTTAATATCGTTCTTGTTGGAAAGTATAATGAGCTTGCAGATGCCTACAAATCTATCTATGAGTCATTCGTTCATGCAGGAGCAGAGAATGAATGCAAAGTCAATATAATTCCTATTCACAGTGAGAATTTAGAAGAATCTTCACTTCCTCTTGAGATCCATAATATCCATGGAGTTTTGGTAGCACCTGGATTCGGAGATAGAGGTATCGAAGGTAAGATTGCAGCTATAAAATATGTTAGAGAGAAGGGGATTCCATTTTTTGGAATATGCTTAGGAATGCAATGTGCTGTTGTCGAGCATTTTAGAAATGTAGTGGGTCTTGATGATGTTTCTTCTGTCGAAGTAGATAGAGATACAAAGCATTCTGTCATAGATCTGATGGCTGAACAGAAGACTATAAGTCAAAAAGGTGGAACTATGAGACTTGGGGCATATGCTTGCAAGATAGAAGAAGGTAGTCTTGCAGAACGGATTTATGGTATTACCGAAATTCAAGAAAGACATCGTCACAGATACGAGTTTAATAATAAATACCTCGAGCAGATGAATGATCACGGGTTGATTGCTTCTGGATTTAATCCAGAGACTGGACTTGTTGAGATTGTAGAACGTGAGGATCATCCGTTCTTCTTAGGGGTTCAGTATCATCCAGAATTAAAAAGTAGAGTTGAAGAGCCTCATCCTATTTTCATCGCTTTTGTCGAGGCTGCAATTCAGTATAAAAAGGCCAAGGAGATGGTGGCGTCCTTCTAATTGAAGTCAGATATGACTGATGTTTTGCGAAAACTACGATTAGAAGAACTTGGACGCATTGATGTTGCTGGATACAAGTCGCAACAAAAGATACCTATCGTTGTAATCCTTGATAATATTAGATCTGGGTTGAACGTAGGGTCAGTTTTTCGAACTTGCGATGCATTTGCCATTGAACGAATTATACTATGTGGAATCTCGGCATGCCCGCCTCATAAAGAGATACTTAAGACCGCAATAGGAGCTACGAACTCAGTGGACTGGATATATCAAAATGATGTCGAAACAGCCGTTAAGAATATTAAGTCTGAAGGCTATCAAGTGATCGGAATAGAACAAACAACGAGCTCTGTCTCTCTGGAAGAGGTGGAGGTTGATACTGGTAATAAGTATGCGATCTGTCTAGGCAATGAAGTGGATGGCATATCAAATGAAATCTTACCTTACCTTGATTTGGCTGTTGAAATTCCTCAGTATGGGACTAAGCACTCCTTGAATGTTGCTGTATGTAGCGGAATAACCCTATGGCATTTTACAAAGCCTTTTCATTGTGAGTCGTCTTAGTGAAAGGTCTTGAAAGCGACTTTTAACATAAGTGACGTCCATGGGAATCCAGAAGAAGCCTTACATTGGTGCTATGTCTGCACTTTTATTCCGGTATAGTATTGGCTTAAAGCTTGCCATTTACTTGTTAGGTGCCGTTACACTTGTAGGGATTATTTCGTGTGGAGAGGGATCTGATGACGATATAGGATGTGGAAATGGTCCGATACTGACCTTAAGTGGCTCTCCTTCGGATTGTGAATCCAATGGTTTTATCGATGTTCTGGTAGAAGGATGAAAAGGTGAGATTAGCTATGCCATGCTTCCTAATCCAGGAGTTTCTATCGTTAATGGTCGCAATAATAATATCCCACCTGATATATACTCTATACCATATTTGCTACTGACGAAAATGGTTGTAGAGCTGAAGCTTCTTTGGATTTAGTTTCATTTGAAGATAGGGTCTATTTTATTTTTTATATGTCATGTACTTACTCCGGATGCCACAATGCGGGAACTGAAGGTTTAGTAAATTTTAGATTATTCTCTAATATTCAAAATAAAGCTGTAAAAATCGTAGAGCGAGTCGTCAAACGTCAAATGCCTCCAAGCAGGATCTCGTCAACTAAGCGAGGATGATATCATGTCACTCCAATGTTGGGTAAGTCAAGGAGCGCAGTTTAACTAAGTTGTATTACTTCGGCCTGAATTTTTTAATGCATAAATCGGAATAATACTAGTAACATATGAGGAATTCACTCCTCTGAATTCTTATATATTTGCAATCCCATTAAAATTTGAACGATGTATCTGTTTTATAACGGATATCTCATGCAATACAAGGGTTAAAATACAAATCAGATAAACTATGTTTGATAGTCTCAGTGAGAAATTAGAAGGCGCCTTTAAAAATTTAAAAGGTGAAGGCAAATTAACAGAAATTAATGTTGCTACTTCTATTAAGGAAATTCGCCGTGCGCTCGTAGGGGCCGATGTGAATTATAAGATTGCGAAAGAGTTTACAGATAAGATTAAGGAGCAAGCGCTGGGAAGTGCGAATGTCTTAAAATCTGTCAAACCAGGTGAATTAATGGTCAAAATCGTCATGGACGAGATGACATCATTGATGGGTGGAGATGCTGTAGGACTTAATATGACAGGGAAGCCTACCGTTATACTTATAGCAGGCTTACAAGGATCTGGTAAAACAACATTCACTGGAAAAATCTCTTTGTTTTTAAAGGAGAAAAAGAATAAAAAAGTCTTAGTCACAGCTTGTGATGTCTATAGACCTGCTGCCATAGATCAGTTATCAGTACTCGCAGAGCAGGTAGGTGTTGAGATTTATAAGGAGATAGAAAATAAAAATCCTGTAGAGATTGCACAGAATGCCTTGGTCTATGCCAAGGAAAATAAATTCGATGTTGTTATCGTGGATACTGCAGGTCGTCTTGCCGTAGATGAGGCAATGATGAATGAGATTGCAGCCATCAAGGCAGGGATAGATCCAGAAGAGACATTATTTGTTGTGGATTCTATGACTGGTCAGGATGCTGTCAATACAGCCAAGGTCTTTAATGATCGTATCGATTTTGACGGAGTTGTACTTACCAAATTAGATGGTGACACAAGAGGTGGAGCGGCACTTTCCGTCAAGTATACTGTAGGGAAGCCTATCAAATTCATCAGTACAGGTGAGAAGATGGAGCAACTTGATGTCTTTTATCCAGAGCGTATGGCGCAGCGGATATTGGGTATGGGAGATATCATCTCATTTGTCGAAAGAGCACAAGATCAGTTTGATGAGGAGGAAGCCAAGAAGCTTGAAAAGAAGATTAAGAAGAACAAATTTGACTTCAATGATTTCTTAAAGCAGATAGATCAGATCAAACGAATGGGAGATCTCAAGTCTCTCATGGGTATGATCCCGGGAATGGGAAAGATGACAAAGAATCTGGATATCGATGATAACGCATTCGATAAAGTAGAAGCCATCATCCAATCGATGACTGCCAAAGAACGCTCACAACCGGAATTACTCAATATGAGTCGTAAGAAGCGGATCGCACGAGGATGCGGCCATGATGTGCATCAGATCAATATGTTCATCAAGCAATTTGATCAGATGAAGAAGATGATGCATATGATGAGTAAGGGTAATAACATGCAGAATATGATGAATAATCTTCAGCGTATGGGTGGTCCAGGGAAGTAAGTGTCAATTATTATTTTGATTATTAAGTTGGTTTGAATTGATTCAATATGATAAGAGATTGGATTTAACAAATTTTTATTCTTCTCCATGATGTGAATTGTTTCTACTAATTTGCTATTTCCACAATGACATATTACTTTACTCTTTCAAATTAATGAAATAGTATGCAAAAGAACATCAAGGGTCTTTCAGATAAGACGAGAAGAAAATTTATTAAAGGAGCTGGAGCTGCAGCTGCGGGATTTATGATCGTACCAAGGCATGTTCTGGGAGGTCCAGGGTTCGTAGCTCCGAGTGATACGCTAAGGATTGCTGGAATAGGAGCGGGGGGAAAAGGGAAGAGCGATATGACTGGATTCGCAGCGAGTCCTTTCGCGAAGATTGTTGCTATGGCTGATGTTGATGAACGCCAAGCGGTTGATTCAAAAAAGAATTTTCCTGATGCCAAATACTATACTGACTTCCGTGAAATGCTCGAAAAGGAAGGAGATAATATTGATGCAGTATCAGTATCCACTCCGGATCATACTCATGCGGTTGCAGCATATGCGGCTATGCAGCGAGGAAAGCATGTATATGTGCAGAAGCCTCTAACCCATGATATATATGAAGCTCGCATGCTTACAGAGGCGGCTAATAAGTATAAAGTAGTTACTCAAATGGGTAACCAAGGAGCGTCAGGAGATGGTGTTCGGAAGATGAAGGAAATGTATGATTCTGGACTCATAGGTGCTGTAGATAAGGTGGTATGTTGGACGAATCGCGCCATCTGGCCACAAGCACTTCAAAAGCCAACTACTTCTATGCCAGTTCCATCAGAATTAAATTGGGACTTATGGTTAGGAACGGCTCCTTACAGAGAGTATCATAAATCTTACTTACCTTTTGATTGGAGGGGATGGGCTGATTATGGAACAGGAGCATTAGGAGATATGGCATGTCATATCATGGATCCGTTCTTTAGAATATTGCCAGTGAAGTATCCATCTGCTGTAGAATGCAGTATGTCAGGAAGCTATGTAGGAAATTTTGAGGAAATGGATTTTTCCGATAGCTTTCCAAGTGCCAGTAAGATTCATTTTACTTATCCACAGACCAATGGTCCAGGAGAGATTAAGATGACGTGGCTCGATGGTGGTATTATGCCTGAACGGCCAGAAGGTCTAGGTCCAGATGAGCAAATGGGTAACTGGGATGGTGGAATTATATTCTATGGTTCTAAAGGAACTTTGATGGCTGATTGCTATGGAGCGAATCCAAGATTAATTCCTACTCACCGTATGGAGCAGGAAGCGATGCCGTCTGAGTCCGAGTCAAGGGTGCCAGAAGGACATTATGTCCAGTGGGTCAATGCTTGTAAAGAAGGATATGGGAAAGGGTATACAAGTTCTCCATTTGACTATGCTGGGCCATTTACCGAAAGTGTCTTATTGGGTAATCTTGCTATGAAAGCATACTTTATTAGAAACCCTGAAATAACCGATGATAATTTCTGGAAAGGAGCGGACAGATACATCGGGCGGAAGCAGTTGCTTTGGGATCCGATCAACATGAAAGTAACTAATCTACCGGAAGCAGATCAATGGGTACGTCGTAAGTACCGTGGAGACTGGAATTTGGGATAGTGTTTTAGTTCTCAGTTTTCGGCAGAATATTTATCAGTCGATAGTTTTAAAAAAGATTTAAGGTTGTTGAGTTATGACAAATATTTGAATTAGAAAGTTGTGGGAAATTAAAATAGTATATTTAAAGGGGATCATTGTTGTGATCCCCTTTCTTTTAGAAATTATAATTATAAAATAATGAGTCAGAATTCTTCAACTAATGTTAGGCCCTTTCACGTAGCAGTGCCAGTTGATGATGTTCAAAAAGCACGAGCTTTCTATAGAGATGTTTTGGGATGTGAAGAAGGTCGTTCGTCAGAACAGTGGGTGGATTTTAATTTTTTTGGTCATCAATGGGTGATTCATTATAAACCCAAATCACCTGAAGCAACCCATCATAATAGTGTAGATGGGCATGATGTTCCCGTCCCTCATTATGGAGTAGTATTAGAATGGGATCAATGGGAAGCACTCGCCGAAGACCTAAAAGGGAAAGGGATCCAATTTGTCATAGAGCCTTATATCAGATTTAAGGGAGAGCCAGGAGAACAAGGAACTATGTTTTTTCTTGATCCTTGTGGCAATGCACTGGAGTTCAAAGCATTTAAAGATATTGGTCAGTTGTTCGCGAAGTAGTATACAGGGGTATTGTTTGGCACATATCGAATAGGATCTATATGTATTCCTATATGAATCCCCTAGTGAGATGTATGTATACATCTATTCCCAATTACAGTTGACCTCCTTACCTTTACTCATTTCAGTTATGAAATTGAGATGAATATGAAATTGTTACTGACTGCTTTTTGGATTCTTGTTTTAGCGATTTTATCTCACCTACAACTGGATGCTCAAGGATCGTGGATCCGCAATGAGGTAAAAATAGAATCTGCCGTTGAGCAATACGATCTTTCGGGAGAAGGTGCTGTGGTTGTAATGATAGATAGAGGTATAGACTATCGACATCCTGATTTTGTTGATGCTATGGGAAAAACAAGGATCGCTTATATTTATGATATGACGAATTCTGCTGGTGTTGGCGATCGGGACCATATGGGATGAGAGCGAAATTAATCAGGCGCTTTCTAATAATACAAGTCCTCCTATTACGAATGACAACGGGGGGCATGGTACGGCTACGACAGGTATTATTAGTGGAGATGCTAGTGGAACTGAAAGTCGAGAATTTAAAGGGGTTGCTCCAGGGGCAAAAATCATAAGTATAAAGTTTATACAGGATGGATTTCCTGCTTTTGGTGCTAATCCTAGAGAATCTGGTTTTTTTAGTATTAATAATTTAGATGAGGCACTTCAATTTGCGCACGATAAGATTGAAGAACTTGGATTGCCCTCCGTTACACTGATGAATTTTGGTTCTATAGGAGGACCTTCTGATGGGACAAGCTTGGTCACGAGACAAATGGATGATTATATTGCTTTGGCCCATCCGCTAGTATGCGGAGTTGGTGATGATGGGGGCAATGAAAATCGAGCTGGAAGTACACTTTCCCAAGGACAAACTATAGAGATAGAAATAAATAAGGTCTCTTCTAATATTCGGTTTGATCTGTGGTATGAGGAGTCAGATAGATTTGATGTTTCTGTAATGCGACCTAATGGAACTATTGCGGGGCCATTTGCTGCTCCTGCTACCGCCAATGATGTTAACGATCAATTTTTGGGAGATAAGAATATTTTTTCATCGTGGAGCTAATGTTGAATTTTTTCAAGCAACATCTGCAGGGAGAGAAATTCTAATTGATATATCTGGCGCTACAGGTGTATTTAAAATCATATTAGAAGCGAAGACTGTAAATGGAAGTGGCTCTTTTATTGCAACATTGAATCCAGCTGCGTATTTCGGAGCGAATGCTTTTCTAAATTATATCGCACCACAAGGTAGAATTCATGACTATGCCAGTGCATTGAATGTGATAAGCCCTGCCGATTATGTTGTTGATAATACATGGACAGATATCAATGGAGTGCCAAGCGGTAAGACTAACCAAGAAAGTCCAGGAGAGATATGGATCGGATCAAGTGAGGGACCTACTCAAGATGGAAGGTTAGGAATAGATTTTGCAGCGCCTGGTGAAGCTTGT
>JBLIDB010000182.1:0-10256 GCA_047634015.1 Saprospiraceae bacterium | reverse complement strand
TTTTGCCAACAATGAGGGGCTATTGGAATTTGATGGAGCTTCATTTAACTCATACCCACAGCCCAATAAAACCATATTGAGGTCACTTATGTATATGGACGGCAGTATATATGCAGGAGGTCAAAACGAATTTGGTGTATACCTAAGAACAAAAAAAGAAAAGTGGCGCTATAAGTCTCTAAAGGATATGATACCTGAACCTCATCAAAATTTTGAAGATATCTGGACAATAGAAAGTAAAGATGATATAATATTCTTCCGAGCTTCTGACAAAATATTCATGATACAAGATGATAGATGTACAGTGCTAGGTCAAAGTACTTATCAATTTCTGGGAAAAGCGGATACCACCTTATTTATTCAAGACAAAACAGGCTCTTTATATGAGTTACAAAGTGGATCTATTAAAGAAATAGAGGGATCGAAATATTTGCATAATACGGAAGTAAGAGATATTATATCCCTGCAAGGAACATATATTATAGCCACGTATAAAAATGGATTGTTTAAATATAATGGCTATTCGATAGAAAAATGGAAGAACGAAGGGGAAAGCCATTTTGTAGACCAATATATCAACAAACTAGATGAGCTGCCCAATGGAGATATAGTCATCGGCACAGGATTCAATGGAATTATAGTCGTAGATACGGCGGGAGTTTTTAAATATAAAATAACCAAAAATGATGGACTCCCAAATGATCGGATCAATAGCACTTTTGTAGATAGACATAATAATTTATGGGTGGGATTAGAGAATGGGTTGGCTATGATTCAAGCAAATTCACCATTCTCCAGAATATACCCTAGTGGGGATATTGAAGAAGCTGGTTATGATGTGGCTATAACGGATGACAAATTATACTTCGGAACGAATAATGGCCTCTTCTTAATTGACAGAGAAAATCTTGCTTCGAATGAATTCAAACTCGTTCAGAATTCAAATGGCCAAGTCTATGGGATCGATATAATAAATGAGCATATCTTTTTGAGTCATCATGAAGGAGGATTTATCGTTAAGGATGATATCGCAACTCGGTTCTTCGATAAATCAGGTGTATGGTCATTCAAGGAAAGTGCTTTAGATTCTGATCTCATCCTCTCAGGAACATACAACGGGATTAGCGTTTTCAATAAACGATCATTAGAGCATTTATATCAGATCCCTGAACTAAACGTATCGAGTAGATTTATTGAACATGACAAAAATAATGATTACTGGATGTCACATCCTTATCTTGGAATCTACAAAATCACGACTCCTTTCTCTCCTTCCACACGTAAAATAGAATTATTAGGAGAAGAGTATGGCATTCCTTCGAATCTCCAGAACCATATTTTTACTATAAATCATGAGCTTTTAGTTTGTACTAAAAATGGAATATTCTCATGGGATGAAAATAACAATACATATTCACCTAATAAGTCTTGGAATGATCAATTGGGAATAGATGTTAAAATCAGACGACTATTCGAAGGTCGAAATAATGATATCTGGTTCATCAGCGAGAATGATGTAGGTGTCATTGAAATAGAAGAAAAAGGCCTCGATAGAAAATTAACGAAGCGAATTTTCCCGAAGCTAAAAAGTCTCATGAATGACGGCTGGGAAAAAATAATTCCTTACGATAATGAAAATCTTATTATCACTTCCATTCATGGTTTCATTCATTATAATGGCCAACATAACTCAAGTGAAAAATCAGGCTATGATATAGTTCTAAATGAAATGCATGTTCATAAAGACAGCATCATTTATCCATCTACAAATTCCGAGGAACTAATTTTTCATCCAGACCAAAACAGCTTTCTCTTTAATGTAGGAGCGACAGAATTCGTAGATAACAGCGCACTTCGTTTTCAGTATTTATTGGATGGATATGATAAAGAATGGACGCCACTAAGCCCTCTTCGAACTAAAGAATATAATCATTTACCTCCTGGTAATTATAATCTTCAGATAAAGGCTATAAATATTGATGGAGAATATTCTTCAAACTTTAATCTAAAAATACAGATTGAAATACCTTGGTACAGTAGTTACATTGCTAAAGGCGTTTATCTCTTACTTTTCTTCTCTATCGTCTCTCTTATCATAGCTGCCAATCGTAAAAGATATAGTGCTTTAGAAGAAATAATTGATACCACCGTCATTCGTAGAAAAGAAGACATCCTTCATTTAGAAACTGAAAAAATGCAGGCTGAACTTGATCATAAAAATCGAGAATTGGTTTCGGCTACAATACATCTTGTTCAAAAAAATGATGCTATATCTGACATAACTACAGCTCTTAGTAAAATCAAAAAAGAAAGTCCAAATAAAGAGATCGGCAGTAAACTTCAAAAACTAATCAATACACTAAAAACCGATGATACATTAGACCAAGGATGGGATCAGGTAATGTATCATTTTAATGAAGTCCATAAAGGTTTCTTTGATCGATTGAAAAAGGCGTATCCCACCATTACTCCTAAGGATCAAAAAATGGGTGCCTACTTGAAGATGAATTTGACTTCTAAAGAAATATCAACATTGATGAATGTCTCTCTACGGGGTGTAGAGGCATCTAGATATAGACTTAGAAGAAAGCTCGAACTCAGTCCTGACATCAACCTCAATGATTTCTTGATGAAGTTCTAATACTATTACTCCGAAGTGAATGACGAAGCGGGTAACCCTTCTCTATTATACAAACTCGCTCCTCCTCTATCGCTCCAGGCATATCTTACGTATAATGGATTCAACACTTTATTACTGGACACAATAATCTTGTCTCCGACGATTTCAGCACCAGCTGCATGAAAAACGGTATCCGCACTAGCTACTTCAAAATACTTCAAGTCTCCATCTTTGGCCATCAGGCCAGATCCGACATACTCAAATTCGACTATCATGCTGCTACCATCGCTAAGAGCACTTTTGAATAATGGACCCGATGGAACAATAGATTGTTGATAGTCATGATGTAAGGCCCATCGAGCCAACCTAAGACCTACGTCTTTCTTATTCGCGGGATGAATATTTTTATAATTACCGATATCCATAGTTACCGCCATACCCGTCTTTTCCAATGCCAATGATTTTCTTTGGGCATCTCTTAAGCGTTGCGATTTGTCTTCTTGTGATTCATCGGCTCCGTTATAATTATAAGGTGCTATTTGAACATGATAGAATGGAAAATCGTCATTCCATTGGTTTCGCCAATCTTTTATCATCATAGGAAATAAGCGCTCATATTGATCCGCTCTTCCAACATTGGACTCTCCCTGATACCAGATGGCACCTTGGATATTATAATCTTGTAGAGGAGCGATCATGGCATTATAGAGCACAGTAGGAACGTTCGGGTGCAGCTTTACCATCTTCGGTCGATTTTGCACACTCAACTTCTCAATATCATAAATATAAAACTCATCTCCCCAGATCTCTGCTATAGGTTGATATTTCCATAATCCATTCAGCGATATTTCAGGACCATTCTCAGATTCCAATTTCATATCCCCTTTGATGAGACCAGGACCACCCGTATCAATAGCTCGAATCGCTATCAAATTCTTACCCGGTTTAAGGACTCCTTCAGGAATATTATAATTACGTGGTGTCGCATAATGGCCATTTCCTGCCATACCTCCTATTTTCACACCATTGATATATGTTTCATCCATATCATCAATCGCACTTAACGAAAAGGTATAATCACTGCTCACATCAGTTATATTTACAATCTTTCGAAACCAATAAGCCCCATCAACATCCATCTCTCCAAACGCATCATACCTACCTGGTAATTCTATTGTCTGCCAAGCACCATCGGCGTAATCCGTACTTGCTACTTTTCTATACCCAAAATCTATCGATTGCCAATCTGAATTTTCTACAGGTATAGCAATAGAACGCCATTGATCAAACCAAGCTTTAATATTTTCTTCATTTTCTGCATTATCTAATTCATCGATCACATCATTAAAATCTCCCAACTTTCTCAGACTATTCTCACTTGTCCATGCTTCAGCAACCGTTCCTCCCCAACTGGAATGAATAATGCCTATCGGCACATTGAGTTCTTCTTGAAGTTTCTGAGCGAAGAAATAAGCGGTTGCGCTAAATGCATTTCTATCCTCCGGTGTATTTACTTTCCAGCTTCCATTCAATTTTACTTGAGGAGTGCGATTCATATTCCTACTAACCGTAAACATGCGTATTGAAGGATCTCTTACCTTCGCGATCTCTCTGGCACTAAGCGCGATAGGATCATTTGGCAACCATCCTGAGAGGGGCATCTGCATATTGGATTGACCTGATGCTAGCCACACCTCTCCGATCATTACATCTATAATATTTACACTCTTAATTCCATCTGAAAGTTCAAGGTTATAAGGTCCTCCTGCCTTAGGAGTCGGAATTAAAACTTTCCAATTTCCTTCTTTATCAACAATCGTACTTGCCTTTGCACCCCATGATGCACTTATCTTCACAGTAGTCTTTGGTACAGCATTTCCCCAGACGGATACATCCTTCTTTTGCTGAAGGACCATATGATCAGAAAACAGAGGTGATAAGGATAAAGATTGAGATTCGATCTTCTTCAATGATACCTGAATTGCTTCTTCTACTAAGCCTTCCATTACAGCATATCCTGTTTTATTAGGATGTACTAAGTCATCAGCAGCCGTATAATCTGGCACTTTCAATCCTCCATTTCCATCTACAAGTGCGCTGTAGTAATCGACATAGAGGAGGCCGTTAGATACCGCATAAGCACTAATTAATTTATTTAGCGCAATAACCTCATTAGCTGGCTTTATACCTGGACTCCAAGGAAATCCGATTGCTGGAAGTACTGAACACAATATAACCTCTATACCATGATATTGAGCAAGCTCTGACATTGCTGCGATATTCTCTGCGATTATCTCATGAGGTGTATATCCGGTGTTCTGTGCGATATCATTGATTCCTGCCAATATTACTACAACCTTAGGCTGTAGACTTATGACATCTGTTTTGAATCTTAACAACATTTGTGGAGTAGTTTGTCCACTAATCCCCCTTCCAATATACCCGTTGCTCTTGAAGTATTCTGGATTTATAATTGGCCACGCTTCCGTTATAGAATTACCCATAAAGACGACTCTGTCTTCACCTGCTTTTGGTGGAGCGATATTTTCATTGGCACTTCTATATTGATCCAATGCTACACTTTCGCTGAAATACCTCCAGTCTTTTTCGATTCGCGTTTCAATCTTAGTAGTCGTGCATCCTTGCAAGAACAATGCGATTAGAAATATGGGGGTTAGTATTCTCATTTTATAAATTTTAAATTATCACAATCAATTAATAAGTTGATTGTATATATCTTTTGATTACGTGCTCAAGCATATACTTGAATATCATTCTACTAATACTTCTTAATTATATTGCAACCATATCCAATTCGCATTACAGATATATTTCTCTTTATCCTTTTCATTTTTGAATACCAAACAAAGCGGGGAGTCGGATGTCGTAGGTTGTACTTTTATATCATTTTGTAGTGACGCACCTTTTTTCTTATTATAATATTGTACTGCTGTACTGCCTATTAATTTCCCTGTAGGTGATCCTTCCCGTACCTCTACCCTTCCCTCATAAGGATAATCTGAATTATAATGAGCAGAGAACTGAATGGCTTTTAGGCCTTCTAAATTCATATCCTCAAATATCACATAAGATCCATCTACAACTGAACCAAGTAATTCCTTTCCTCCCGTGCTCCATGTGCTGATTCCTTCACTTATCTCGTCGGCATCCTCTAACTCAAATTTCGGTGTGGTAAAAATGACCTGCTGTCTAACCGAAAGCATCGACTCTGGATAAGCTTCGTTACCTTCATCTCGATATGATGCCATAAGTACGTAAACCCCATGCTCCTTATAAGAAAGATGGTCATCGAATTTCAACACTCCAGTTAACGGTAATGATTCCAACACTTCGTTATCATCTTGTTTTAACAAAAGAATATAATCCACTATCTCCCCTACTTCATCAATTGATAATTGTGGATGCGCAGCCATCATAGTCTCTCCCCATATTCCAGAACTCCCTTTTATAACTCTATTAATCAATACAGCCCTGTCCTTGTCAGTGTATTTATCCGCTATCATCCTGTAACTAGGACCATTGACTTTCTCATTGATAGCATGACATGCTTTACAGTCACTTGCGTCAATGAGTTTCTGCCCCTTAGGAACTACATTCTGTTGATGGCCGATGGTGGCTTTCACAATATCTTTGCCTTCCGGAATATAATCCAAAGTGACTTTTACACGCTTAGGATCTATGGTTCCTGCTGTAGTATTTCCGTCTTGTTTATCTGATACATTTATTTCATAATTCAGCTCTCTACGATCCCAATAGATTTTACTATTTGGGTCAATTCTTATAGTGAGTTCTGGAGGATCATTCCCTACTAAAATCCTTGTATTAGATTCAGCATATTTGCCCTCTTCGTCCTTAACTTTCAGGCGAACATTATAAACTCCATCCTCTGTGAAGGTATATGAAGGATTGGCTTCTGTTGATTGTATTTCATCACTGTTAAAAAACCATTCATAGGTCAACTGATCGTCATCATAATCTTTAGATTCACTGGCTGAGAATTGAACTGCTAAAGGAGTAGCCCCTACTACTACATCACTATTTATTTTTGCAATAGGTGTTCGATTTCCTGCGATATAAGAGATGCTACTCAAGCGGGCATCCATATTTCTTGCATTCCACTTTTGACCATACTCCAATACATAAAGTTTACCATCTGAACCGAATAGCATATCCATCGGATGTGAAAATTCAGTTTCGGGCATAAAAGGATCTGTCTTGACGTAATTGTAATCTTCATCTAATGTTACGACATAGATCCAGTCCCGCATCCACTCGTAGACGAATAGTTTATTTTCAAAATATTCGGGAAAAGGCTGTTCCGCTTTTGGATGATCCTCGGAATGATAAACAGGTCCTGCCATAGGATTTACACCTCCTTTTCCCAACCATGGAAACTCAGGAGATCGATCATAAGAAAACCATATCAATGAAGACTGTACAGGCGGCAACTTTTCCATCCCTGTGTTATTCGGAGAGTTATTAATAATATTATTCGGATCAAACTTAGATCCTGAAGTTTCTGTTATGAAATTATAATCATTATATGCCTGATTATTTCCTCTCGTAAATGGCCATCCCCAGAAACCTGCCTGGCGAGCTTGATTGAATTCCCCCATACCCGCAGGACCTCGATCTGCTAAATCTTTCCCCGCATCAGGGCCTACATCACCCCAGTAGACATATCCCGTCTTACTATCTATAGAGTGTCTGAATGGATTACGGCATCCCATGACATATATTTCAGGACGTGTATTAGGCGTTCCCTCTGGAAATAGATTCCCTTCTGGAATAGAATATGTCCCATTATTTTCGGGCTTTATTCTTAAAATTTTCCCCCTAAGATCATTTGTATTGGCCGCGGATTTCTGAGCATCCCAGAGTGCCCTACCAGGACGTTCATCCATTGGCGCAAAGCCTTGAGATTCGAATGGATTTGTATTGTCCCCTAAGGTTATAAACAGATTTCCGTCAGGGCCAAATTCTAAAGCGCCTCCACTATGGCAACACTTTCTAATCGTCGGCACCTTAAATAGTATTTTCTCAGAAGCCAAAATAAGACTATCACCCACAAGATCAAATCGAGACACATGCTGCAAAGGTTCATCACCTGGTGCTGAGTAAAATAGATATATCCAATTATTAGATTCATAGTTGGGATCTACCGCTATCCCAAGTAATCCATCCTCATTACCATAGAATAGGTCCAGATCCGCCAGTTTCTTAGTTTGTGAAGTCTCAAATTCATAAAGCTTAAGCGCCCCTCTGCGCTCTACGAATAGTATTCCTCTGCCTGGCAGTTCCTCAATCTCCATTGGTTCATTCAAATTAAAATCCAAGATCTCTTTTACAAACCTATTCTCAGGAACGACTCTATCGGTAGTAGCCAGAGAATAATCAAGAATTCCATCTCCAGTGGCATATTCGATCCCGCTCTGTAAGTGCATGAGAAATGTTTTATTTTCGAAAGTCTCATCCGTATGGCCCATTTCCGTATAGAAGCCTCTTCCACCATCGTATTCATGATACCATGAAATAGGATGATCTGTACCATTAGTTCCGCCCTCATAGCTTGCTTCATCTATTTTTAATACAACATTGATATCAGGATTGATATCCCTAAAGTTGTACCATTCATCCACCTTAGTCCATACGCTATCCATTCCAAGCGTAGACGTATGCAGAGGATCTGTTACATAGAGAGACGCTTCTTGTACTTTTGGATGACCGTTGAAATAAGCTCCTACAAGGCCATTGTACCAAGGCCAGTCATATTCTGTATCCGTAGCAGCATGAATGCCTACAAATCCCCCTCCGGCTTGGATGTATCTTTCGAAATCCGCTTGTTGGGTATAATCAAGAATATCACCTGTAGTGTTCAAGAAGACTACGGCGGCGAACGCTTTTAGTGATTCTTCGGAAAAATAAGAGGAATCTTCAGTAGCTACTACCTCGAAGCCATTCTCTGCACCCAATTTTTGAATCGCTTGAATCCCAGCTTCTATGGAAGTATGCCGAAAGCCTTCTGTTTTACTAAATACTAATACTTTCTTAGGCGAATTAGCGCAGGCTGCAAGAAGCGCAAACCATATAATTCCTAAGACCAACCTTAATAAATCATTCATTATTCTAAGGTAATAGAATCACTCAATTCATAGCGATGAATTTTGATTAAAACCAAAGATTCTGTAAGAAGTCTTAATAATTATACTTTGAAATATATCTTCTTCTTGTCAAAGAAATAAGTACTATACCAGAAGATGAAAAGGACCACAAACGCATTGATGACATGTATCCATTCTGTACTCATGCCTATAGGTTATAAAATCCCTTCCGTAAATATATTCCCGAACCCTAGCACCCACTGCACCCCAACAGTTTCTGCAAAAAGATAGATAAAAATTAAATTTGTTCCAACAACACTGAATATCCTTATCCAATTGGCCTTCTTCCCCTTAACATCAATCTATCAATAAAATAAAGCCAAAGTCAATAAACAGAAACCTCCAGAAACCTATGTAAATAATAATGTAGTTATACGCTTTACAACGGGTGTAATGCCCACTTGAACTATTAATAGACCAATAACGAGCAGTACAACACCGACAACTACAAATGTCTCAACTCTCTTAGTATGATCACCCCTTGATAAAATCAATTGGCCACTTATAACTCCCCAGATCGTATGTGCTGCCGTGGGAATAAAGTTTATAGTTTCCCACCCGCCGTAATTGATTTCACCCATGACTAAGTGATCGAACCAAGATCCAAAGCTTTCTCCCTTGTTAAAAGGGTTTTCGGGATTATAAAATCTATACAGTATTTCCGCAAGTATCAATAACCCTACAGATATAGCGATCTGCACCTTATGTAGCATGCTCATTATGGCGTAGGCTATTAAGATTGTAAAGGCAAGCTGTACCAAAACATTCCACAATTCCCAAACCAATACTCCTATAAGCACAGTGTAGTAACACTCCAAAACTAAAAAGTAGAAAACATCTTCTTAGTGTGTGCTTAGTAGCCAGAGATCGTGACCCGCTTGACAATCTCCTCATAAGCGAAAATTGTATTGCCACTCCAACGATAAACATGAAGAATGGCGGTATCAAATCCCAAGATCTCAATCCATGCCAAAGATGGTAATGCAAATGCGTAGCAATAGGCTCTCAAAATTGATTCTCACTGACCAACTCAGAAAAACTATGATGGAAGCCAGCAGCCTCCGCTATCAATAAAAAAATAATAAGCCCTCGGAATACATCTAAGGAGTAGAGCCGTGTGGAGTTTGGCGTAGGATTGGTCAGCAATACTAATTTCTTTTTTATTTCTAAATTAAGATAACAAAATCAATAGTAGGCAGAGGCTTTGCTTAGTGTGTATAACAAATTGCACTATATGCTGATTTAAGCGGCGGCCTTTATCACCTGAGAGACTAATTTCCAAGCATTACTTTTGTTGTAGCATCTTAGGGTAGCTATTGCATTAGCACCTTTGAGAGACCATTTTTGTCCTGATAGTTTCATTTTTTGTTGTATTACACTCCTATGAGCTGCTTCTATTGGGCCGGAACCTATGAGTAATTTACTTTCTAAATAGGTTTTGTATTACATCCGAT
>JBLIDB010000181.1:0-10308 GCA_047634015.1 Saprospiraceae bacterium | reverse complement strand
TCACCAGCTTGTTTAAAAACAATATGTCTACACTACGCCAGAGAAATTTTGTAGATCAGAATTACAGTGCATCATTTGGGAATCAGGTGAATTTGAAAGGACTGGATGTCGGATATACATTATCGGTAAATTATAAGAACGAAACGGAGTATTATGATGATGTGAGATTCAATACTTTTTTCAAAGATCAATTGGATAAGTCTAACAATGAATTATTTCAAGACATCGAAAATAGAGGTGATCTTGGTAGTAATAATGTACAATGGTCAACGCTGGTAGGTGGGGCTATAAAAACAGATCGCTCTAAGATTGCCCTAAGTGCATTGCATAGCCAAAATGGAACGAGTAAGGCAGCTTTCATCAGAACCGAAAATTTTGAATTTAATCCTTCTATTTTGCAGCGCGATGTGATAGAATATACACAGCGATCAGTTTCTAATATATTGTTGTCAGGTAAGCATACATTAGGTGCAGATGGCAACTTTGATGTCAATTGGAAGTTGTCTCCTGCGTTCAGTCGAATGAATGAGCCTGATATTCGTCAGACTTCTTATGAAACAACCAATGGAGAATTTGAAATAAACAGAAGTGTTGGTGCCAACGTAACAAGAACGTATCGTTCATTGCAAGAAAATAACTATGCAGGAAAGGTTGACTTGGCCTATGAATTCGAAGCCAAGGATGGATTGACATCTAAGATTAAAGCGGGATTTGCAGAAGTTTATAAAGAGAGAGATTTCGATATATTAAACTATATATTCCCAATTCTCAATAGAGGGTCTGTCTTGATAACTGGAAATCCGAATCAGATTTTTTCTGAATCATTCATATTGTCTAATGACTCAGATCGTGGTTTATATATACAAGGTAATATTGAGCCCAGTAATACCTACAATGCACGCCAACAAGTATTGGCAGCATATGTAATGCACGAGTATCCGATTTCTTCTGCGTTCAAAGCGATCTATGGTGCGAGAGTAGAGAAGGTAGATCAGTATTATACAGGAAGAAAGCAGATCATTCGTAATCCAGAGACGGATGAATTCAACGATGATAAGGTGCTTGACGAGTTGAATGTTCTGCCGAGTCTCAGTTTGATTTATAATCTTTCAGAGAATCGATCTGAAGGAAAGACTATGAACCTAAGAGGTTCTTTTAGTCAGACTCTAGCACGGCCAAGCTTTAAAGAAAAGTCTATCGCGCAGATAGAAGATCGCATAGATGGTAGAACATTTATTGGTAATATTTTACTAGAGCAGACGAGCGTATCAAATTTGGATTTTAGATGGGAGTACTTCTTGCCTGCTGGACAGATATTCTCTATAAGTACATTTTACAAGGCGTTTGATAAGCCAATTGAATTGACGGCTTTTGATGCTACTTCACCAAGCACCTTTACACCTCGAAATGTAGGAGATGCGAGGTTATCTGGAATAGAGTTGGAGATGCGGAAGAACCTTGGTTTTTTGGCAACTGAACTTTCTGCATTTTCTCTAAGTATAAATACTACGATTGTAAAGTCTTCTGTAGAGATGAGTGAGCAAGAGATAGAAGGAAGATCTATAGCATTGCGTGAAGGAGAAATAATCGGGTCTACTAGAGACATGGTTGGTCAGTCACCTTATCTAATCAATGCTGGATTTTCTTATTTGCCAATGGATAGGGGATTTGAGGCTAATGTTTCATATAACGTCCAAGGTAAGAGGCTAGCTATTGTGGGAATAGGCCAAGTTCCAGATGTTTACGAAGAACCATTTCATAGTTTGAATCTTAAGGTCTCTAAGAAATTTGGAAATGAAAATCAATGGAAGGTAAGTGCCTCAGCAACAAATATTTTAGATGATCAACGCTCCAAGGTTTATGAGTCTTTTGGATCTCAAAATCAGCCTTTTGAGTTGTTGAATCCTGGTAGGTCAATTGGCATAAGCATTGGGTATACGATGTAATTCACAAGTCAAAAAGCATATTTACAACACGTCCTTGGGAGATTAACACTTGGTTGGTCTCCCATTTTTTATGAGGTGATTTAAGAATAGAAGGCCCGCAGATAGTCATTTTATTCAAAAAAAACTTTTATGTCTGTAAATCAGTTCTGTATAAAATATGAATCACGCCATATGTTTACTATGTAAAGCCAATGTTACCTTAATGTAAACAAATGGCTTAATTTATTCTAACTTTGAAGGCATATGACCCATGGTCGCATGCTCAGATTAGTCGTATCCATATTATTTCTTTCACTACTTCCCATTTTCGGGATTGCTGATCCTATTGAACCCTCAGAGGAGGCAGTTTCTACTTTAGATTTTAAAATGTATGGCGGGCTGATATTATTCAAGTTGGAAGTAAATGGTCAACAGAAATCATTTCTCTTAGATAGTGGTGCTCCCTCTGTAATATTAAACCAAAAGGTAAAAGAGTCAAGTGCAGTTTTCTTAACAGTAGAAGGAGAGGTTAGAGCGCAAGAAGGGGAGATCGAAGAAATAAGAATCGGTAATATACTTAGAACGAAGGTCCCTACTTGGATCATGGATCTAAGCCATATCGAAAAGCGTCTTGGTATTACTATTGATGGGCTTATCGGTGCTGATCTTTTAAGTTCTTATGATCTTCTTATTGACTATAAACTTCAAAAGATTAGTTTTCTTAGTCCTGGCAACATGAACGAATTAAAACCAGTTTTTTCTAAAGTCATCGCATTGCCCTTTGTTTCTTACTATGACAATCTACCTGTCATAGCATTAAATCGAAACGGTCAGGAACTACTTATGAGTTTTGATACAGGCGCAGGAATTACTGTATTAGCGGAAGATTTACTGGAAAAGGGCACCTCAGTGCTTGAAGAGATTTCATTAGGATCTTTAAAAGTACAATCTGTGCCTGTAGTGAGTTCGGATATGAGTCAGTTTGTGGATGAAGAGGGCAATCGCTTAGATGGCATTTTAAGTGTCAATTCTCTGAATGCTGATAGCGTATTAATTTCCTCTAAGCGGCAAACGATATTTCTCTTTTGGGATAATTCGCTTGAATAGCAAGAAAGAAATTTAAGTAGTTTTCAACCCTCGTGTTTTCCTAATTCGTTAGGTTTTTTTGAGTTTAGTCCTTGGCATAATATAATTAGACTTTTACTGTTTTTCTTGATTCTGGGAATCTCATGTGATCATGAAGAGTCGCTTAAGAATACAGATATATTGGTAATTGGTTCAGGAACAGGGGCAATCTCTGCGGCTATTGCTTCATAAAGGCATGGCAGTCGAACCATACTATTAAATCATATTCCATGGTTAGAAGGAATGTTATCAAGTGCTTGCTTTAGCGCTATTGATTGTAACCATGAGATGCCAGTAGGTCTGTAAGGAGAATTTAGAAGTCCATTGCGACAACATTAAGGATGCGCAAAGGAATTGGCTAAAGGTTGGATTAGTCATACAGCATTCGAACCTCATATAGCAGATAGCATTCTTAAGCAGATGGCTCAAAAAGAACCACTTCTTAATATTGAGTATAATGCTGAATGGAAGTCGATTTCCTATGTTGATTAAGAATGCCTAATAAAGTTTATGGATGTTACAGGAAAGGAGCACTTTGTAAAACCCAAAATACTAGTGGATGGAACTGACTTGGGGGATGTAGCCGATCATTTAGGTACATCTTATAGATTGGGTATGATATAGTAGAGAAGATACAAGTGAAGAAACAGCTCCTGTTCAAACCAATAACATAATTCAAGATCTCACATACACAGCGATACTTAAGGATTACGGAAATGATTCAGGTTGACTATAACAATGCCTGTTGGATATAGTCCTCATGGATTTGATTGTTCCTATAAGGAGTTCTGCACTGCAATTATTAGAGAAGTTCATCCATGTACAACCGTGATGTCTTATGCAAAACTGTCAAATGATAAATACTTAATCAATTGGCCCCGAAGGAAATGACAATTACGTCAATGATATAGAGCTATCTAAGGATGAGTGAAAAATAGCTTATAAGAGAAAGCAAAGGAAAAAACGATGCGATTTATCTATTTTATTCAGGAAGAGCCCGGATATCGAAATTTAGGCATTGCCGATGATGAGTTTTCTACTTCTGATGGATTACCATATATGCCCTCTCATAGAGAGGGAAGAATAATAAAAGGTAAGGTGGTTGTTATATTACCCCACATTACTGACCCATTTGGGTCGAACCTTTATTGAACTGGGATTGCAGTGGGTGATTATCCGATAGATCATCATCATTAGGAAATATCAGATGCTTCTGAGATTGATTTCCCCAGATTTCCATCCTTCAATATTACTATGGGAGCTTTGACCCCTGAGGATATTCCTAATCTTTTAATTGCCGATAAGGCCATATGGTGATTAATATAGTAAACAGAAGTTCGAGGCTTCAACCTGTGATGATTCCGGCTGGCCAAGCAGCCGGAATCATTGCATCTTTGGAAGTAGGGGAGAAGGTCAATGTCGAGGATGTTGAGGTTAGGAAAGTGCAGGATGTCGTAATAGTTCAGGGTGGTTATATTATGCCATATTGGGTCTCAAACCTGATCCCCCGCACTTCGAGGTTATTCAAAAGATAGGGACATGTGGAATATTGAAGGGTGTCAGTGACCCTCATAAGTGGGCAAATAGAACGTGGTTTTATGCATATCGATCAATTGATAGGAAGGTCACACACTTATAAGACTCTTTGCTCAATCCTTTCGAAAGACCTTTTCAATTTGATGGAGGTCTGATAAATTAGCTTTCGAAAAATTCTATCATCAATTTTGAAAGAAAGAATAAAGTCTTTTGGATCGCAGATATTTGACCGTATGGCGAGAATTGTAAAAGGATTTTTAGAAAAGCCGCTTTTAGTTACAAATACGCTTAATAAAGATAGAGGAGAATTTTGTTCGACCTTTAAAGGCTATTTTTTCACCAAAAAAATTTGGGGGAGTTCATATTTTAACTGAATATTATGATTTTATATGTGTTCGCACACACGGAATACATTGTTTGATTATATTTGGTTTCTAATTATTTACTTATCTAATACAAAATTGTATGCAAAAAACATTACTAACCTTTCTTTTGATCTGCGCCGCTCTCGTGCTACAAGGCCAGAAGAGTATTTCTGGTGTCGTAAAAGACGCCTTTGGAGAGACTCTTCTCGGAGCGAATATCATTGAAGTAGGAACATCTAACGGAACAATCTCCGATCTTGATGGATCATTTCAGTTCACAGTTGCAGATAACGCTTCTATAGAAGTGTCATTTACTGGTTTCACCTCTCAGACGATAGACGTCAGCGGTGGAGATTATTTTGAATTAACATTACAAGCTGGAACCGCCTTACAAGAGGTTGTGGTTACAGCTTTGGGTATAAAACGAGAGGCCAAGTCGCTCACTTATGCGCAGCAGACTGTAGAAGGTGATGAGTTGACCATGGCCCGAGATATCAATTTTCTCAATAGTCTTTCAGGAAAGGCTGCAGGAGTTGAGATTCAGAAAAGTTCTGGAGGAGCAGGTGGCTCAACCAGAGTAGTATTGAGGGGAGATAAATCACTAAGTGGAAATAGTGAACCACTTTTTGTTATAGATGGTATTCCGATGGCCAATAATAAAAGCTCACAAGGTGGAATGTGGGATGGTGTTGATGGAGGGGACGGTATGTCACAGCTGAATCCAGATGATATTGAAAGTATATCCATATTGAAGGGTTCTAATGCAGCTGCACTTTATGGTAGTCAAGGCGCAAATGGAGTTGTTTTGATTACTACAAAGGGAGGTCAGAATGGAAAGACGAAAGTGAGTGTTAATTCTGGAGTTACCTTTGAAAGTAGAATGCTTAAGCCAGATTTGCAATATAGATATGGCAGTGTAAACGGTACTAAGGAAAGTTGGTCACCGACATCAGGCAATTTTGATGATAATTACGTTGATGACTTTTTTCAGACTGGTGTTAATTTGATTAATTCGGTTTCCATAAGCGGTGGTAATGAAAAAACAAAGGCCTACTTTTCTTATGGCAATGTGAAGGCATCAGGTATTATTGACAAACATACGTATGGTAGAAATAATTTAACTTTTAAGCAGTCTACCAAATTACTAGATGATAAGTTGACAATCGGATCGAATGTTATTTTATCAAGTGAGAAGACACTCAATCGTCCACGTGCTGGCTACTATGATAATCCTTTAGGTGGTCTATATAGGTTTCCTAGAGACAGAAATTTTGAAGACTTTAAAAATAACTACTCTATTACTAATCCTAACACGAACCTTGCAGGACAGAATTGGTTTGTAATTGATCATCATCAGTCGAATCCTTATTGGCTGCTTAATGAAGAATCTCAGGTCCATGAAAATAAAAGAGTGATTGGTAGTGTGAGCCTTGATTATAAATTTAGTGACAAGTTGAGTGTGTCAACAAGAGGTAACTACGATTATGCTGATAAGCGAGCAGAAGAGCAGCAATCCGCAGGAGGGAATACCACCACCGTACATCCAAACGGTAGTTGGACCTATGCAAAGTGGAATGATGAACTTATCTATACAGATGCAATCCTAAATTATAATGACAATTTTGGAGATTTTAGTCTCGGAGTTATTGCGGGTGGTAGTTATCAGAAAACTGTTTTTGGTCAGGGAGTATCCGTTCCTGGAAGTGCACAGTTTGGGCTCCAATATGCAAATGAATTCTACTTTCAAAATATTGGAACAAATGTACCTGTAAGTTCTACTTTGAATAGCAAATTGATCAAGCAAGCAATATTCACCAATGCCACAATTGGTTACAAAGAAATGTTATATGTGGATGTGTCTGGTCGTAACGATTGGGCTTCTTCACTGGCTGGAACAGGAAATGAATCTTATTTCTACCCTTCTATTGGAGCAACTGCGATATTGAGCAAAATGATAGATATGCCCGAGGCAATTTCATTTGCAAAAGTTAGGTTTTCCAGTTCAAGAGTTGGTAATGAAGTACCATACAATGTTGTCGATCCAGAAAACACTATCGCTGCTTCAGGTGGTATTAATAGAAACCTACAGCAACCTTTCGATAACTTAAGTCCAGAAATCATCGTTAGTACTGAATTTGGGGCAAACTTGAGTTTTTTCGAGGATAGATTTGGAATTGATTACACATATTATAATACAGTAAGTACTGACCAATTTATTAGATTACCTGCACCTTCGGGCTCAGGATTCTCTACTTATTTTGTCAATGCTGGAAAGATTGTCAATAAGGGGCATGAAATAGTGGTGAATGCGACACCAATCTACACGCGTAATGTTACTTGGAAAACTTCTCTTAATTTTTGGTCTAACACGAATACAGTTGTTGAAACTCATCCAGATTTAGGTCCTCTAAACACAGGATCATCTGAGGGTTACAGAGCAAGATTTATAGCAGGTGGATCAGTGGGAGATGTTTATACTTTCAAATTCCAAAGAGATGCCCAAGACAGAATTATGCTTGACGAATCGACAGGAAAACCTTTAAGATCACCAAACGATGAATTTGCAGGAAATCTTAATCCTAACTGGAGTCTTGGTTGGAACAATAGTATTGAGGTTGGTAAATTCGGTTTGAATTTTATCGTGAATGGAAAATTTGGGGGTCTTGCTTTCAGTCAGACGGAATCCATGCTTGATGAAGCTGGTGTGTCAGAAAGATCTGCCGCAGCTAGAGATGCAGGAGGTTTTGCAGTAGATGCAGTTCAAGGTGGAGCTGCTGTGAGTTCTGTGGATCCAGAATTATGGTTTAAGACTGTAGGTGGAAGAAACGGAATAGGTGAGAATTACCTATATGACCGTACAAACGTTAGATTGACCCAGCTATCATTATCATATCAAACGACAATAAATGATAATATCCCAGTGACACTATCACTTGTAGGACAGAACTTGTTCTTTCTGCATATAGAGGCTCCATTTGATCCAGAATTAGCAATCAATACAACAAGAAATTCTCCATCTCTGGACAATTTCAACTTGCCTGCTACTAGGACAATTGGATTTAATGTAAATGTTAACTTTTAAGAAATAGGAAGATGAGAAAAATAAAAATAACAATGTATATATGTGTTTTGACTCTCTTTATTGGTTGTACCGATAATTTCGAGGAGGCAAATACGAATCCATATCAAATATCTGGTGAATCTTTAAGACAGAATAACCAGCATGTTGGCGCATTTTTCCCGCAGATTTTGAATAATATTTTTGGAGATCAGATTGACCACAACCTCGCAAATGAAGCATTTGTGCGCCATCTTGCAACTCCTACACCATTTGTTGCTAATGTGAATAATACCACTTATTTTATCAGATGGAATAATAATTGGGGACGTGTTTATGGTAGGGTTTTTGGCCCTGCAAGATCTGTTATAGAAGTAGCTGAAGCAGAAGGAGGTGTAGAATTTGCTTCATGGGCAAAACTACTTCGAGTTTTATCAGCATCCAGATTGTCTGCTCGTCATGGACCAATTATTTATACCAATTTTGGTTCTTCTGAGCAAACGATTAACTATGATAGTGAAGAAACGCTATATAATACTTGGTTCTCAGAATTGGATGAGATTGTTGCTAACTTAAGTGCTAATACGGAGTTTACTGGTCTTTCAGAGTTTGATGCCAGCTATGGAGGAGACATTAATGCTTGGGTAAAATTTGCAAATAGTCTACGACTCAGATTGGCGATGCGCGTATCCAAAGTAGCTCCGGCTCTTGCAAAAACGCAAGGGGAGAAAGCTATTTCACACCCTGGAGGAATGATCACAACGAATGGAGACAACTTCATGATTTTGAATTATGATGGGTTCTTTAGACCAGCAAGAATTTGTTTCGGATGGGGTGATACCAGGATGAGTGCAACTATGGAATCAGTATTGGGAGGTTATAATGATCCAAGAGTAGAGAAATATTTTGATCCAGCTACTGATCCTGCAGTTTATGCTGAACATCCTGAATTTCCATATAAAGGAGTCCATGCTGCATCAGTACTAAATGCGAAAGGAGACAGACTAAGCTTTTCTACAATCAATTCTCAATTCAATAATAACGGATATTCTAGTAGAAGAGTTTTCACTTCTAGTGAAACACATTTCCTCTTAGCAGAAGCTGCACTTAGAGGTTGGGCTGGAGCTGGTTCAGCTCAAGACAACTATGAGAATGGTGTGAGAGAGGGTTTCGCTGAATGGGGAGCTGGAGGAGTAGATGGCTACTTAGCGGACGATACAAGTGTGCCTTGGGATTATACAGATCCTAAAGCTGAAAACAATGATAATGCATTTGATAGCAGGATCAAAGTTACTGTGAAATGGGATGAGGCTGCTGATAATGAAGTCAAATTAGAGAAAATTATGACACAAAAGTGGATTGCTGCTGTGCATAATACTGTGGAAATATGGGTAGATCATCGTAGAACTGATTATCCAAAACTACCTTTCAACTTTAAGAATGATAGTGACGCTACATGGGGCGTGATCGGTGCAGATGACTTCTTGAGAAGAATGCCATTTATAAATGGTGAGCGTAATAATAACGCTGCCGGTGTGGCTGATGCTACAAGCAAGTTAGGAGGTCCTGATGAAATTGGGACAAGACTTTGGTGGGACACAGGTGGTCCTAACTTCTAATAACAAAATAGTTTTGTTAAACAATAGATTAAAACTGAATCCGAGCAATCGGATTCAGTTTTTTTATGTTATGATTAGAAATATTCAGAAGTGATATAATCCTTTAATGATCAGGAAATTAGACCCGAATCATGTAATAGGTTTTCGTTATGAGAGATGAAAGTGCAATAAAACAAGGTGCTCCACAGTAATTTTTGACTCGCAATCGTAGCACCGTTACGGTGAGAAGCAAAATTGCTGGACGTTCCTTGTTTTGCAGTAGTTTCACCTCGGAATAGATTATCTATTGCATAACTCGGGTGAAACCCTTAATAATATTGATTAGGGCACCAAATACTATGCGTTTAGGCTATATTTCATGCATCTTTCCTCTTACTCCTGAATCATAAATTCAAGAATAATTGCAAAATTTCAAATCCTGGACTTTCTGATTTAGGGATTCGCCTTTATTCGTTGAGAAACGTAATATCATTTAATATGCTTCGCTTTTAGTCTCCATATTTGTCCTTACTCTTGAATATGCCTGATTACCGAATGAATGGCTTGTTTTTCTTCCTGGATTCAACTAATAAATGCAACGTGCACTTGATTGTCCAATATTTTCGCAAAAACTTCATTGGGTGTTTTGTACCCAAACCTCTTTCTTGGTCGGTTATTTAATTTGTTTTGAACTTCAATAA
>JBLIDB010000180.1:0-10460 GCA_047634015.1 Saprospiraceae bacterium | reverse complement strand
GGTCACAAACTTTATAATCAATTTGATCTGTCCCTCTAAAATCATAGTTTGATATATAAGCAACTGTACCATCTCCATTATCAGTGAATATGCCGTTCCCTGTATTGGCTGACCCGATTAAAGAAGTCAAAGTCAAGAGATCCAGGTTTACGTCATAATCATTATCCAAGACACTCAACGTGATAGAGGTCCCGGGCAAGGTAGTAGCGATATCATCTATGGCGACCGGTGGCGTAAGAGCAGGCACAATTATAACTGTCTTTCGACTGTGTCCAATCCTGCGGCCACTATCATCAGTTACTTGGAGGAGTACAGTACATTCTGTGGGTTCTGTGACTGTAGCTGCAGTAAAGGTCGGGGTAGCTGAAAATCTGTTAGAAAAAGAACCCGGGCAATCAGAAGACCATTCGAAAATAAATCCTCCTCTTCCTCCAGTTGCCGTCCCTGTCAGATTATAGGTCTCTCCAAAAGCCATTACCGGTGGCACACTAATATCAGCTATTATCGCATTAATGCCCGAAGCTTGGAAAGCGAAGTTGAGCATGGCTCTTTGTGCAGCAATATTGGGTTCTTCATCCGCTTTATCCACTGTATGGCCTCCCATATATAGTATATACCCTCTGTCTTCATCTCCAAAAGCATGACCAAATGCCAGTTTAGCAGCAGGTCCAGGAGATAGTGAGGATACATCATCATGTGAGTCATCCCATATAGAAATATAGGTAGTCGGGCGTCAAGCATTTGTTGGCAAATAGATTTGCTCTGACCACTCTCCTGGGCTCCATCAAGCGGGCCCATAAACTGCATCTATGGATCTGAAGGGTATCCCATCTTATATGCCGGTGGCATAGAACCATCAACGTGGTCCGCCAGTGCAGGATCCGTCTCGGGCAGAATTGGATCTTCCATCAAGAAATTCATTCTTTCTGATGGATTAGAAGGATTCTGTATATTCTCGAGATTGCTCACTGCCCTACATCCTACCCAAAGAGATCCTCTACAACCTCCTTCACTTAAAGGTGCATTCCAGGTTAACAGATTTCCATGGGTACTCCATGTTGGGTCTGAGTGTGGCATGAGATATACATCCGTACAGCAATTAATGTTTTCTGGAGACACCCAATCGTAGGCTATTCCAGGAATCTCGGCACGACCAAGGTAGGCTTTCGCAATATTTCCATTTTTTTCGTTCAGTGTCCAGTGCATGGAGTATGACAATGTCCTATATACAGGAACGGTTATTTCACTTGTAGTTGTTTTTCCAATCACACCTTTGGCTTCCCATGTTTCAATAATATTGAGAACCGAAGCTGAGAGATATTCTTTCTTAATGATAAATGGTGCTCCTCTGAATGACTTTGATTCATGGACAAAGTCTACACCATCTTTAGATTTACTAGAGTTGATGCTCCAAATTACGTGGATTTTTGAGGTATTAAGAAGATCTCGTACCAATCCATAGGGTAAAAGCGCATTTTCCGCAGTCTGGGGCCTGACGCCCATATTAATAATATAGGATCCAACAGGTATTACTTCTAAAGCCGTGTAATTACAGTCCGAGTTGACATTATCTATAAATCCATCCCCTTCCCCATCATCATCTATCCCATTAGAGTAATCCTCAGGAATAAACAGCAATTCTGAAGGCAAATTTTCTATTGGCCAACTGCCCTCAATACTCGGATGTTTTCGACTTCCTGGTATAATATCGTCAATATCAAAAAATGTCTCGCGGTGACCTATTAAATCACTAGTTGCAAGTACCCGATTATCCGATTCGACAAGAAGATTAAAGCCAAAAACAATAATTGATGAAAACAAAAATACAATAGCCAATACTATCTTTTTTACCTTCATATTCCTTTGTTAATGCTTCTTTATACAATACTATTTTCCCCATTGTATTACGAGGATTCAATACCTATTATATATGACAATATTATTATCTATTAGCCCTATTCAAATCTGTTACAGATTTGAATTCAGAGGATTACATTATAAATTAACCTGAAATCCGACGTCCATCAACTCTTCTTGAGATTTGACAGGACTACTTAAAAGTTATAAGCAGCTTAGGGTAAGGCCCACTTTACATTTCACCCAAATCTCCTGAGGTAGGTGATCAAGCGGGAAGGGTTTGAATTAAACCACACAGAAGTAAAAGTTTTACGCTTTCTTTCTCATCTGTTCTTATTAAATCATTTTTGTCATCAGAAAGTGAAATCGACACTCATTTGGTGGCTTAGGGTGGATTTCACTATTATCGGAAGTAACAATTTCAAAACTGTCTTGTGCTAAGATGAATTCTAT
Organism: Saprospiraceae bacterium; assembly: GCA_047634015.1. GTDB lineage: Bacteria > Bacteroidota > Bacteroidia > Chitinophagales > Saprospiraceae > JAJRXG01. The sequence goes on along the minus strand of JBLIDB010000180.1, from coordinate 8,150 downwards.
AATTTTTGATTCACCTAAATTTTAGATTTCCTGAAGTATAGGTAGAGTGATTGAGACATTATTATCTCTAATCCACCGCCAATCCATCTACCTCCCCAAAATATACGTTTGGAATTCTGGATGTCAAGAGTACTAATTATCAAACATTAAGTTCAACGGCATCCGATATCGAAATAGATATTACTAATCTCCCAAACGGACTGTATTTTACATCATTCGCGAAAACAGCAAATGGAAATGTATCTATGGAAACCATCATCAAAACCAATTAGTACTCTCAAAGAGTAAGAATAGTATTCTTTACTTCCTTAGGAGTCCTTCCCGTAATTTTTTTGAACGTCCGATTAAAAGTCGATTTAGAATTGAACCCGCACTCTAAAGCTAATGCCAAAAGTGTATAGTGGTCATATTTTTCTTGCTTAGACAGTTTCAGATATTCATTGACTCTGTATTCATTTATAAGATCATTAAAATTCTTTTTAAAATTCTGATTGATCGCGGCGGATAAAATGGAAGGATTTGTCTTTAGTTTTGTAGCCAGTGATTTTAGATTTAATTGAGGTTCCAAATATGGTTTTTTGTCCTCCATGAGTTCTTGGATTTTATTCTTCCAGATTCCAAGATTTTCGGCAACAAGTTTTTTATCTTTTCCTGGCTCAATATTCCCATTTGTTTTGAATCTTATTTGAGCCGGTTGAATCTGAGCATAACCCCAGATAGCTACATAGAAGATAATTGCTACCATCGCAAGATTCCACCACCAATCTTGGTAAAAATCTAAATTAAAAAATCCGTCAATCATACCCATTGACTCTTTGAATAGAATTCCGAAGATCATAAAGTAGAGCAGGTTCCGAAACCAAATGAAACTGATCAGATCCTGATTGGAAAATTGATGCTTAGCCCATTCTCGATATTGCCAATATAACCTAAGACTAAGCGTAAAATAATAAATGTAGGACGCCCATAAAATCAGTTGCCTCGGTATGGTAAGATAACTATGAAGTGTACTATTCTGCCACTCCTGAACGACATGAGCACCATTTAGAAAGATTGTCAAGTCAATTATAAAAGGAATCAACCAAGGAAGTAAATGCCAGAAATGTCTCCTTCCTAATTTGAAACCCCTATTGAGCTGTGATCTTAAATAAAAGTAGACAGCTGGTCCAAAGAGAAGCGCTGTGCCTCTGGGAAAACCATTCAATTCGTTCCATAAGACATTAATTCCTGCAAAATCAAAAGTGTAGTCCTGAATTTCCATTGCCAATAGAAATAATACCGACCCCAACATCTTATCAGACAAGCGTTCTTCTTTATATCCTCTAACCCCTAACAGGATTGCCATGAGAAGAGCCAAAAAGTAACCAAATTGTAATGGGGTTGTATATATGGACATATCAGAATTGAGTGATTAATTGTACAAACTCTTCAGGCTACCAAAGATCTATTTCGTGAAAAGGTTTACCACTTTGCCTTCATCATCGGCAGTAAAAGTTATAAGCTTCTTCTTTGTAATTCCACTATTTTGCAAAAACATCTTTGTTCCTACCGGAACCTTCTTTGATCTTGTTGCTAAAGGTAACATTGGAAATCCATAGCTTAAGTTCCTTCCTCGTTCTGTTAGTCCTTTGATGATAAAATGCTTCCGTCCCAGACTATTGTTCTTAACCTTCAGTTCAACATATTGAAGTGTAGTTCGCTCCTTTAAGGCCTCGTTAGCAGATTCTTGTTCTTCCGCTATTCCTTTAACATTTATTATTCCGTTGTCTACCTGGACCGCTTTGTCTTTTAAGGTAACCTCTATAGGCTCATTCTTGTATTCTAAAACTGCATCATGCTTTAGCGTAACTATGAGTCTTTCTGTTGCAAATACTTTTGCTGAATTACTTCCCTGAATAGTAGCTTCCACTTCATTGACTACTAAGGAAGAGGCGTCAAGCGTGCTACGGTTTTTATAATAAGAGCGATTAGAAGATCGTAATAATAGTTTGTTCGCCGTTCCTTGCAATTCCACATCACCAAATAGTAAATCTGTCTCAAATTGATCTACCGCTATACCTTCTACTTTGATAATTCCGATATTCGTCTGATGGCCTTTGGTAGTGATCTTAGTGAGATAAGGAGTCTGTAAATATATCTGTGGACGTGAGGCTTGCAACCAAAACCCTTCTTTTACTTGAATCCGCAATTCCTTATTCTTAACCTCCAGACTTATTTTATTGATCGTATTCTTATCCCCCGAGATTTCCACTTTAGGCATAGAGCCTACGGTGACATATACATCGCAAAATAGGTCGATAAAGAGTGCATCATAGGCAGGCAATACTTTTTGACTTTTTACTATACGGCCGTTTCCTTTTATTGATTTGTTTTGGCCACTACTAAATAGAGGTAGCGAAATAAGAATGATTAATATGAATGTTTTCATGGAGGACTTTTTTAACGCGCTTTATGCAATAGGTTTTCGTTATGAGAGAAGAAAATGCAATAAAACATTGGGCTCCACAGTAATTTCTGCCTCATAAACGAGTGATTCCGAAGGATGAAGGCTAATAGCCTTCAAATGAGAGCACCGCACGCGGACGGGAAGCAGCACTGTTACGGTGAGAAGCAAAATTGTTAGACGAACTTTGTTCTGCCGGAGTTTCATCTCGAAATAGATTATCTATTACATAATGTGGGTTTGATAAATAATGATTTAAAAGTCCATCAATCTGTCAGTTCATACGCTCCGAAAGATCATTTGACACGTATCAAAAGCTATATTGACTCTTTAGTTTCTATTTGTCAAAACACCATAAAATATGCAGATGCTCCATTTGATTTAATCGTTTGCAGAGAAGTCCCAAATCATGGATCGGGACGTTTCAACTCATTATTTGGGATGTTTCGCACTTTTTTCTGATTCAAATTTGTATCAACACAAAATATTGAAATGAAGAAGTTACTACTGAAGTTGATGAAGCCTGTACTTACGGGTCACTGGATCCTGGATGTGCTGACAGCCCTGCCACGCATCTTATGTGGTTATGCATTAGCTACAAGTTTTGGGTCTGATAAATTTGGTATGCCTTGGTCTCCAAGCGATCATAATCTTGATCTGTTTGAAGTTGCGTATTGGTTTCCTCAGGATGTTGCAGAATATGGAGGCCTTTTTGCCATGTTCCCCATATTCTTTGCCTGGATGGGTGCTTTTAGTGAAGCTATTGGCGGCATTTTTCTTGCTCTTGGCCTACAATCTCGAGTAGCAGCATTTCTGATAGCCTGTACGATGCTAGTTGCTATTATATTTCAAAAAGGAGATCAAGGACTGTGGGCTGTCTTACCAGCACTTGGTTTTCTATGGATGAGCATGTATACACTTACCCTCGGTTCAGGACGACTTGGTCTTGACTATCTCATTACCAAGCACTATTTCAAATCAATTTAATCTCAAGTAATCCTAACGCTGAAACATATATACCGGTTTTTTAAATTAACATTATTTATCTCTTTTTTTCAAGAGTTAAGGGATGATGGCAATCCATTTTTAGGTGGAGATGAGCGCCCTTTATAAGGTTCAATATGTTGGAGTAATTGGAGAATCTCTACCCTTGACTTGGAATACTCCTATCGACTTATCCGATCTAGATAAAGATGAACTTTACGAAGGTGTCACTGCTATCCAAGTTGCTTACAACTATTCAGAATTCAAGTTTATGCTCAATGAGGAAGAAATTGAATTAGAAGGTCGTGGGAATCGAATTGTTCGTTTTAGAGATAAGACGGTAGTGGAGTCTTCGGGAACGTTTGATGTCTTAGAATGAGAAGTGTGTAAGAAGGATATTTTATCCCATACATAAGGCGTATGACCATCTATGGATGAATTCGAAAAGGCTCACTCTCGAACAAAATTCAGGAACCAGCGTCTTTGCTCAATAGTGGTTTATAAAAGCTTATTGCATTTAGAGCTCCTCATTTAGGAGGATATCTCGACTAATTATTCAGATCTGCATACCGCTTTCATCTAATGCTATTAACTTAGATTAAGACTTCATAAAATACGATATGAACAAATGGTTTAAATGGCTTATATACCCAATAGTATTTCTTGGCTTCTTGTTTCCAGTGAAGGCGAATGGCATAATTGATTCTCTTGAAGCAAGGTTAGCTAAAACAGCAATTAGTCCGGACTATATATTATTACTATCTCAATTGAGTCATCACAACTCAAGAATAGATTTAGAAAAATCTTTTGAATATTTAAAGATAGCCGATAGCCTTTCAAATAATTTAGTTCTCGAGCCTGAATACCAAGGAGCAATTTATTCATCTTATACTACAGCACATTCAAATAAAGGAAATCACACAGATGCAATAATTTATGGAAAGAAGGCATTAGCTGCATACTTAGTTTCCAACGACTCTTCCCAAATAGCAAATTCATTTTATCAGTTATCTTCTCCATATATGAATATGGGACAATGGGTAGAAGCACAAGAATATCTTTTAGAATCTACAAAGATCTTTGATATGCTGGGAGATCAGGCCTCTTTAGCAAATAGTCTAAATTCTTTAGGTGCAGTTATGAAGGAGTTGCAAAACTATAAGAACGCTGAAGAATATTATTTGCGTAGCCTGGACATCTATAGGAAATTAGATCGTAAAGATGGAATGGCGAACGTGCTAAATAATTTGGGTAATTTAGAAGGTCTTAGAAATCAATACGATAAGGCCTTAGTATATTATAAAGAGCAAGAAGTTTATGATAAGGAAGCAAATTTTCAGTGGGGCCTGGGATATGTCTATGAGAGTATGTCTAACCTCTACGTATTAAAAAAGGAATACAATACAGCATTGCAATATGTCGAGCAAAGTCTTGAAATAAGAAAGGCCTTAGGCCATGATCAAGAAATAATGATTAGCACATTGAAATATGCCAGCGTACTAGAGCATTTAGATCGGTATTCAGAAGCGTTGAATCAATACAAATTGGGGATTGGTTTAGCTTCAGCATTAGAAAGTGATTTTTGGATTGCAGAAGGGAATAAAGGAATCGCAGCCGTATTTGCTTCAATTGATGAATATGATATGGCATATGAAGCAATTAAGTCATACGCCCTGATAAATGATAGTCTATTAGGGCAAAAAACGATAGATGCCGTAGCGAACTTAGAAATCAAATACCAAACCGAACAAAAAGAGCAGGAAATATCACTTCTTGAAACTGAAAAATCCCTCGCCACCAAAACACTTTCAGGTCAAAAAAAAGTAACAGCGATCACATTAGGCGCTGGAGGTATATTAGCCTTATTATCGATATTTCTATTTAAACTATTACAACAAAACAAAAAGCAAAAAATACAGCTCCAACAGTCTGTAAAAGATAAAGACTATCTCCTAAGGGAGATACATCATCGTGTGAAAAACAACCTCCAAGTAATTTCAAGCCTCTTATATCTTCAATCCGAAAAACTTACGGATCCAGTAGCTCAGGATGCCATAAATGTAGGAAGGGGAAGAGTGAAATCAATGGCACTTATCCACCAAAATCTATATGCCATAGATCAATCGTCACAGATCAGCTTGAAAAAATACTTAGAAGATCTGGCTGTTGAGCTCTTTGATTCTTATAACCTTCATGGCGAATCTATTGACTTGGTGCTGTCTATAGAAGATGTGATGGTAGATGTTGAGATCTTAGTGCCATTAGGTTTGATCATTAATGAGCTTATATCCAATGCACTGAAATATGCGTATGTTGGAAAAGAGGAGGGAATCCTCAAGATTTCAGCCGCCACAGATGGAAGGCAACTTAATGTGCAAGTAAAAGATAACGGTATCGGTATGGACTTGAAAAATAAAAGGGAAGGCTCATTTGGGACAGAACTCGTAGAATCATTCGTAGATCAACTTAATGCAGACATGAATATCATATCTGAAGAAGGCATCGAAGTGAATATCGAATTACCCCTTAACCAAGCCGCCTAATTCATGTCCTATAAAGTTGTAATAGTCGAGGATGAAATGCTCATCCGCAAACAGTTAAAAGCTATTCTAAGAAAACTTAACTATGAAGTCTTTAAATCTTTTGCTAATGCTGATTCATTTTTAGACTGCTTACCTTCTCTTAGTCCGGATATCATTCTATTTGACATCAATATTAGAGGGAGTAAAAATGGTATTGAATTAGCTCAAATCGTTAGAGATAAATATTCATTTCCTTTTATTTTCATAACCTCTTATGCCGATCGAGAGACCATTGAAGCTGCTAAAATCACTCGGCCGAATGGCTATGTTATAAAGCCTTTTGATGAAAGAGACATAATGACCATTATGGAAATCGCACTCTATAATGCTCAATCAATCCAAGAATCTAGCCAACTCAATAAAGAACGGATAGAAAAAAAACATAAGGTTTCCCTCACCGAAAGAGAATACGTCACATTATCAGATCTCTCTCATGGTCTGACGAATAGCCAGATCGCTGCAAAGCAGTTTGTCTCTATAAATACCGTAAAAACCCACTTAAAAAATCTTTATTCCAAGTTCGAGGTGGGCGATCGAATTAATCTTATTAAAAGAGTACTCTAACAATTATTAGAAAGCCCTTATAATACTAACTACAGGTATTTTAACGAATTCTAATATTGTCCTATTCGTTTTTAGAACTTCACCCGATCGGGTGAAGTCTCATGCTCCAATACATTGCTTCTTCGCATTATGAAATCTAATAATGCAAATCATCTACGCTTGGCATATCGGAAAATAGCGCCCGGATCTACCAATCATTTAGAAGGATTAAAATGTCTTACGGACCTACTATGAATTCATACCAACATCGAAAACCATTTTAAAGAAATCAATCATCAAAAAATGAAAATCTCGCACAGAGAAAAAGAAATTATCCAACTCGTAGCCGATGAACTTACAACCAAAGAAATTGCTGCACAGCTTTACATCAGCAATCATACAGTGATCACACATCGTAAAAATATGATGGAAAAACTGGAAGTAAAAAACGTTGCAGGTTTGATTAGGAATGGTTTTGATATAGGGCTATTAAGAATTGCGATGATCTTATTATTGACATTGCAATTACCATACTTAGGGAAAAGCCAAGAGATATCAATTGGTCTCGAAGTTGATAAAGCCCATGATGTCTTGTTCGGTACTCCCCTGGATAGTTCGGGCAATAGTTTCTATTGGTCTCCTCGTCTTGGGACACTAATAGTAGGTAGTGACGATGCATTCTTTCATCCTAACATCAAATATGACCTTGATAGTATTGGGCGCTGGTCAGCTATATTCGGTTTAGCAAATAAAATTCATGGCCACGCTTCTCTTTCTGCAGGAGAAGGTAATACTATAGAATATGGGTCTGTCTATAGTACTACATTTGGATCACGAAATACAATAACTTCTAAAGGCGCGCTCTCGACTGTTTGGGGAATTACTAATATGTCAAAAGTTAATTTGGCTACGATTTGGGGTAGCTATAACACAGCAGAAAAAAATGCTACTTCATCAACAATCTGGGGTAATTTTAATAAAAGTAATGCAGCCAATTCTACAGTTTGGGGTTTAGGCAATATTACTGATAATATGCATACCACCGCTTTTGGAGAAAGCAATAGAGCAGGTGGGCGCACCTCTACCGTTATGGGACTTGGAAATGTAGCTAAGGGGTATGCAGCACTAGTAACAGGGACCTATTGCGACACTCTAAACGGACAAGCTGATCAGAGTGCTTTTTTTGATACTACTCCATTATTCGTAATTGGCAACGGTACAGGAGCAGGTGAGACCCCTCGGTCCAATGCGCTATCTGTATTTGGTAGTGGTCGGGTTAAAATAGGAAATGGCACTGCAGGATCTGACCTTCACATTAAACAAAGCCAATCTATAATTCAAGGTGGAACTGGAGGTATTCGTTTCGAAGGGGCTTTTCCCGTCCAAGCTGCTGATTATTGGCAAATTTACAATTCTGGTTCTCATTTCAGTTTTTCTAAACAAGGAACTCGACGTGCCTATATTAGTGAGGATGGAGCGTTTGTAGATGATGAAAATTTTGCCCCCAATTCTGATGAAATTACTAAATCAAAATCAATTGTAAAGGAAGATATTCTCAAAGTAAATATAATAAAATCTTCTTCTCTAAAAAAGAAAGA
>JBLIDB010000179.1:0-10511 GCA_047634015.1 Saprospiraceae bacterium | reverse complement strand
AACTGTGTCCGTATATTCTGATCAAATTCCTCTATATCATCATCAGACTGAGATAACTCTTTATCTAAACGATCACTCATCTGTGACCAGCTTACACCTGAGTCATCCTTTCCTTCAAAATCTTGGAGGATTTTTTTTATTTCGGCATCAAATCTATCGTCTTGCATATTCCGCATTAACTGCCAATAATGAGGCTCTCAGTTTAGCCCTTGCTTTAACAAGATTAGACCTCGAAGTGCTTTCTGAGATGTTCATTTTTTCAGCAATCTCTCGATGAGAATATCCTTCTATCACATATAGATTGAATATGGACCTATAGGAAGGTGATAGTTTGTAGAGGTGCTGAATAATTTCTTCTGCGGCTAAGAAATTAATTGCATTGGGATCGGAGCTTTTGACACTGTAAGCGGTATCGAGGTCTTCTGTTCGTCTACGTACTTTTTTTCGATAAAAGTCAATAGCAGTATTAACCATGATCCGCTTAATCCAAGCATTAAGAGAAGTCCCCATTTGGTATTTGCCGATATGCTTAAATACTTTAATGAAACCTTCATGCATGATGTCTAAAGCATCCTCTTTGTTATTAGCGTATCTCTGGCATAAAGGCATAAGAATACCGTAGTAATCTTTGTATAGTAACTCTTGAGCCCAACGTTCTTGACGTACGCAGGCGGCAAGGTAATCATGCTCTTTATGCAGACGAAGTGCAATATCCATAACCCAATGTAACAATTTCTTTACTTAGGAACAATCCAAAGTCTATGTTTTTAACGATACATTAAGGTGTATTGCTGCTATGATGGTCGCAGTTATTCCGATTGAGAGCAGTTTTGGGAAATTATTTCAGGAGAAGTGAATCAGGATAAATGAGCTTCCAACCGGAAGCTCCCATGGCTAACCCCAGCATATCAAAGAGTTCGATTTTTTGTTCTTCAGCACGATTAAAAAGATCACTTTCGATCGCTTTGTCAGCAATGAATTGCTTGGCCTTTATGCCCATTTCGGTGATATCTTTGTTCGTTATCATATTGAAAAGCCCATTCTCAAAGTTGTAATAGTTCATATCATGTTCGATACTGAGAATCTCTGCTTCTGGGAAGTTTTGGATTGTGATTATATGCGATTCATTATTGATATCAATATTTAGATCGTTGAAATTATATCCTACTGCAACTTTGGCATTGATTCGGACAATGGCCTTTTTTCTTAAAGGCCATATATCCGCTACAATGTGATTCTTATAGTTGTATATCTCAGAAAAATTTCCTTCCACAGTGGTAAGCTTGACTACTTTCTCAATGCGCTCTAATAGCACAGTCGCGGAAACTACGGTTTTGGGATTGGTCCATTTTTGCCATAAGTTGGAGATAGATAGTGTACCAATGATTGCTAAAAGGCAAAGAATAGTAACAAGTAGAGCTTTCAAATATTTCATATGTGTAAAACGCAGGAAGCAGAACATAATTCAATTATTGCAATCTTAAATTATATTATTATAATATATTATATGTGTTAATTTAACTGTCAGGATAATACATATTACATTAATTTGTAATATGTTTGTTCCACGACTGTTTCATCCCAGCAGTCAGACCACTGAGATATTTCTGTTAACCTAAGTTAATTAGTAACTGGCAAAAGTCCTGTTACAAGTGAGTTTTAATATTATTAGAACATGAGAACTACAATCTATACTCTTTTAATCGTTGGTCTTGGTCTATTTGGACCATGGGATGCTCAAGCGCAAACTGACTGTCCACCATTGACACCATTTTGTCAAGATCTTAATACTTCCTATATGCCTGGAGCATGTATGGTAGAGGTTTGGGCAAAAGATTTCATTAATAAGATTTATGATGACGCTACAAGTCTTGATAGCTTCTTTATTTCGTTCAATCCAGATGTTTTGGAAATGAGCAAAATCTTCATGAGTGAGGATGGTAAGGAACAAACGGTACTAATTTATATAAGGGATGCTTGTGGTAATACGACAATTTGTGAAGTGGATCTTGATATAAATGATAATACGGGAGAATGTCCAGAGACGTGCCCAGTGGATCCAAGCCCATGGTGCGGTTATGCCGTAGTTACTTGTTCCGCATTTGAATCAGATAACTATACAGCGGCAATTATAGACACAAGAAAAAATTCCTTAGCCCCACGAGGGGCGAATTGGACAGATCCATTGGATTCAATCGCTAATAAGGTAGGCTTTATACGCCCTAATACATGGCAGCTTGGCGACATAGGTCAAGTCTTCGGTACAGCTTTGAGCCCAGTTGATGGTTCTATCTTTTTTGCAGCTTCGGATGTTTATGCTTTGGACTTTAAAATTTATGCTGAGGCTATAGATCCCGTATTTTTGAGAGGAGATACTCCACCGACCTGCCCTGGCCCTGGAGGAGCAGCGGCTATTTATAAAACTTCATTTATCGATCAATCGATAACAACTTTAGTAAGTACGAGTACGGTATATTTGAATTCTGTAGCTGCGATCGGTGGAACACAAATTCCTAATTCAGGAAATGACGTCCAATGTGCTTCAACTTCAATAGAAGGAAGATCTCCAATCGGTAATGGTATTGGTAACATAGCCTATGATGAGCGATCCAATCACTTATTCGCATCAAACTTAGAAGATGGTAAGATCTATAGTATAAATGCCACTACTGGAGTTATTGATTTCATATTGGATCCATGGGATGAATACGAAACTCATGCTTCAGATGGAATGGTTAGAACGTTAGACCGCATATGGGCTGTTCAGATTAGAAGTTGTGGCGCGGCTAAGAAATTATTCTTTTCTAGATCAAGTTTAGAAGAAGCTGGAATAAAAGATCGGGATAAGGAAATATACAGTGTATTCATAGGTGGAAATGGAAATTTCATAGGCTCAGAGCAATTGGAATTTACAGTGCCTTTCGGAAGACAAGCAAAAATCACAGATATCGCTTTCTCTGCGGACTGTAATAAAGTATTGGTAAGTGAAAGAGGACATCCGCATAAAGCTCAAGTACATGAATATGTATTGAATAATGGAATATGGGAACACAATCAACAATTTTTTGTAGGTATATTTTCACCAAATGATCTTAATCATCCTGACGGAAATATTCTTGGATCTTCTTCTTCAGGTGGAGTATCTTATGGTCCTAAAGAAGAAAATTGTGTAATTGATGCGGCGTGTGATGATTTGGTCTGGGCTACAATTAATTGCGGTTCTCCAGGGGCACGAGATGCTTCACGATGTTCAATATATGGAGCTCAAGGTATAGATGCTTCTGGAAATATCTTAGAGACAAGCGCGAATACAGATATTTATATCTCTTTTAGTGAAGACGTAGCAACACCTATTGATTTCAAAACGAGTATTGGAGATATAGATATTTATAATTGCTGCTGTCCTGCAGAGCCAGGAAGAGACGTACAAACTTCAGCAAGGATTACGGGCCAAGTAGTATCCGCTTTCAAGAATAAAGTGAAGAACACAGAGATATCAATAGAAAGCTCAGATAGAGATGTAAAAATAATGAGTGGAGAAGATGGTAAATACGTATTTGAAAATGCTATAGTGCATCGAGATTATATGATTCAAGCTAAAAAGGATGGAGACGTTCTTGATGGACTGACAACCAGGGACTTAATTGAAATCCAACGCCATATTTTGGGTTTAAGAAAGCTGGACTCACCCTATAAACAAATTGCAGCCGATATTAATAATTCAGGAAATATTACTGCTCAGGATCTGATAGAATTAAGAAAGATTCTAATCGGCAAGAAGAACAGTTTTGATAATAATAATGTTTGGAATTTAGTAGGTACGGCGCAAGAACAACTCGCAATTGACCCATTTTCTTACGATTCTTACATAGAAGTATTTGATCTTCCTGAACCAATGCAGCATGCAGATTTTACTGCAGTAAAAACTGGAGATATAAATGGTGACAATACCGTTGATAGAGGTTCAGGGATTCGATCTAACGAAAGAATAGATTTTAGGGCTGAAATTACTAATGAAAAAAATAAGACCACCGTTAGATTCTATATAGATCAGAGAGCGTGGATTTCTGGCTTTCAAATGTCAATCCAAGCAGACGAAACATTGAATGATGTTATAAGTGGACAAGTAGCATTAAGTTCAGATATGATTAACATCGTAGATGGAGAGATAAGAATTTCATGGAATATCAATTCCGTAATCGAATTTGATATTGATAAGCCTCTTTTTGCATTGCAATATGACGAATCTAATACAATAGTTAGTTTGGGAAAATCCTTAGATCCACAGGTGTATAGTAATGAATTATATGTTAGATCAATAAAATTGAATAAATCTATATCGAGTACTTTCGAAGGAATTAATGTTAGTCCGAACCCAACCAAAGGAATTGCGACTTTGAAATTCCATTCTATTGAGAATCACGATGCCCAGATAATTGTGAATTCAGTAGACGGAAGAAAGCTTTATCAGCGAAATATCCAAGTAACCAAGGGCATTAACGAACTTGCCTTGGATACAGATGACATGCAAATGAAATATTCTGGATTGTCAGTTGTGCAGATAATAACACCGTATAAAACTATAAATGCCAAATTACTTATAGTGAAGTAATTGTAATCGAATAAATAGTAAAAAGGAGTTACTTTGTAATAAGGTAACTCCTTTTTCAATGTTAGAAAACGTGTTAAGAAAAATCGAAGCCAAGCATGGTACATTTAATGCTTTAGACGAAGATCTAATTACAGAACAACTTATCGCTTATTCAGCCCATACGCGTAATGAATTGTCCATGGTTGTAGACCACATTGATGTTTCTGATGTAATACTCGATATAGGAGCTCATATAGGCACATATAGTATACCGATGGCTAAGAAGGCGGCTAAGGGAAAAGTTTGGAGTATTGAAGCAGATCTGTCTACATATGATTTGCTTGTCATGAATATTCAGGAAAACGAATTGCAAGACCGTATTTCTGCCTATAATTTTTTAGCATCTGATGGTAATGATAATTATACTCAGGGTCCTGGAATAGAGAATAACTCGGGGGCTAATTATTATCTTCCTTCAAAAGAGAAATCAGAATTTAGAGGTACTGATATTAATTTATGGTTAGAAGAACTGAATCTACCTGATATTCATTTTATTAAATTGGATATTGAAGGAATGGAATATCAGGTCCTATCTTCCATAAAGGAGTATCTAATAAATCATAGGCCTAAACTTTATATAGAAGTTGTACAAAATCAATTGAGCCGCATGGGCGATACACCTCAAAAAATTCAAAATTTGTTGGATAGCATCGGCTATAGATACTTTGTGAATACCTATCATAGGAATAGTAATGAAGATCAATATATAAAGACTGAAATTTCGGACTTTGGATTTTCAAGTTTTTTTGACGTACTTGCTCTTCCTTTAAAATAAGCAGATTCGAATGTCATACAGACGTATAATCTTTTCTACAGTCATTGATAATTCTGAAATTTTTCTTCTCCAAGGTTATCTCTGGGCCCGATCCTTAATAGAGAATGCAAGTATTGATGCAAAGGACATTCTAATTAATATTATAGAAGATCACTCTCTTGATATTGCCATACTCAATGACTTGGGAGTTAATATAGGGTTGAGCAAAAGATTCGGAGACGGTCGTTACTGCAATAAAGCTGGACAAATTGAAGGACTTTATAAGTATGAAAGAGATTATTATGTTCTAATGGATGCAGATCTATTTATCCTTCAACCATTGCTTGAAATTTTTGATAGTCAAAAATTAAGTGGGAAAGTAGTAGATATAGCGAACCCTCAAATAGCTGTATTAGATGAATTATTTATGCAGGCCAATTTTATAGCTAGACCACAGACTACAAAGGTGGATTTAGAAAGAGAAAAATCTACTTATAAATCGAATTTGAATGGTGGCTTATATGTAGTTCCATCCCGACATTTTCATAATATAGAGAGGACCTGGAAAAAATGGATTTTGTGGATATTAGATCATCCCAATATTTTGGACCAAGCTAAAAAGTTGCATCATACAGATCAGATCGCTTTTTCAATGGCGCTTACAGAACTGAATATAGAAGTCAATTCTCTTTCAAGAGAGCACAATTTTCCTTGTCACTTATTAATTCAAGAAGATTGTTTCCCTAAGGTATTGCACTATCACCATCTATTAACTGATGAAGGAATTACTAATTCTAATCCGCATTTAAAATCATATTCTGGACTTTTAGAACGGACTAATGAGCAAATCTCCAAATGGATTCAAGAATTCCGATTGAAATAATAATGAAAATTTGGATTTATAAAGCTTGGAATTCGAGTTCTAAAACAGAGAATAAATTGAAAATTGCAGTTTGAGAAGTCTTTTTAATCTATAAAGACTTATAAAAGACATAATTTATCCTCTTATTAAAATAAAATATGGTAATAACCAGTTTTTGGTATTACTTTTGCACAATTATAATTCTAAAATATTCAAATGGCAAAAACGAGAATTACAGAAGCTCAAGTAAAGAAGATTCTTCAAGAAGTTGCAAACGGTGCTAAGCCGCCAGTACTTGCAAAGAAGTATGGTTTTAGTTTAGGTACTTTTTATAACTGGAAAAACAAAATAGGAATTCCTAAAGCTGACGGTAGTGCACCAGCAGAATCAGCAGAATCAGCAGAATCAGCAGAATCGGCAGAATCAGCAGCACCAGCCAAGAAAGCCGCTCCTAAAAAGGCAGCAGCTAAGAAAGCAGCAGCTAAGAAAGCAGCAGCTAAAAAGGCAGTAGCAAAGAAAGCACCTGCGAAAAAAGTTGTTGCTAAGAAAGCTGCACCTGCAAAAGCTGTAGCTAAAAAAGCGCCAGCAAGAAAAACTCGAGGAAGAGTAGGACCAAGCGCAGAAGTTAAATTACAAGCTGAAATTGCGAAGCGTCAAAA
This sequence comes from Saprospiraceae bacterium, assembly GCA_047634015.1. Taxonomy (GTDB): domain Bacteria; phylum Bacteroidota; class Bacteroidia; order Chitinophagales; family Saprospiraceae; genus JAJRXG01. The sequence goes on along the minus strand of JBLIDB010000179.1, from coordinate 3,585 downwards.
GCAGATTGATACTGTCCAAGGTCAAATTACAAAATTGAAAGTTCGATATGCAAATGCAATATTGAAGTCTGTTGAGTAATAGCTTAAATTAAAAATTAAAAAGGGGAAGCATTTGCTTCCCCTTTTTTTATCCCCATACTAAGAGAGTATGCTTGAAAAATACTTGTAGGTTTTTTGAAACCCATCGGATCGCCCTACTTTGGGTTCCCAATCTAAGAGGTTTTTGGCTTTTGAAATATCAGGCTGTCTTACTTTAGGATCATCTTCCGGTAAATCTTTATAAACAATTTTAGAAGAAGTCTGAGTTAAATTAATTACTTCTTCTGCAGCTTGTTTAATTGTAATTTCTACTGGATTACCGATGTTAACTGGATGCGTATATGAACTTTGGTAGAGTTTATAAATTCCTTCTACAAGGTCATCTACGAAACAAAATGACCTAGTTTGCCTACCATCACCAAATACAGTAATGTCATCGCCGTTAATGGCCTGAGAAAAGAAGGCTGGGAGTGCCCTGCCGTCATTGACTCTCATTCTTGGTCCATAAGTATTAAAGATTCTAACTATTCTAATATCTACATTGTGATAGGTATGATAAGCCATAGTCATGGCTTCCTGAAATCGCTTCGCTTCATCATAGACTCCTCGTGGACCTATAGGATTTACATTTCCCCAATATTCTTCAGTTTGAGGATGGACAAGCGGATCTCCATATACTTCTGAAGTAGATGCGATCATAAACTTAGCGCCTTTGGCTTTCGCAAGTCCTAGTAAATTATGAGTCCCCAGACTTCCTACTTTTAAAGTCTGAATAGGCATTTTTAAATAATCAATAGGACTCGCAGGACTAGCAAAGTGAAGAATACCTTCAATCTCACCAGGCACATGTACGTATTTGCTTACATCATGATGATAGAAATCAAAATTGCTAAGAGGCATAAGATGCGCGAGATTATCCATATTGCCAGTGATGAGATTATCCATACCGATAACATCATACCCTTCCTTAATAAATCTATCACATAAGTGCGATCCGAGAAATCCAGCGGCACCGGTTATTAGAATTCTTTTCATTGTTAGATGTTTATTTGGATTAGAACGAAGTTAAATCTGGTATTAGGTAATTTGTGTTATTGAGGCCGGCCTATACTGTAGTACTTAAATCCTAAGGTCTTCATTTCTTCGGGTTCAAAAAGATTTCTACCATCAAATATGGTTTTGTCTCTTATCTCATGCTTTAAATGTTCGAAGTCAGGATTTCTAAAAACCGCCCACTCCGTCATTATAACTAATACATCAATATCCGAAGATGCTTTAGTAAACGAGGGGCAGAACTCAACAGAATCTTTAAACAACTCTTGAACGTTAGGCATGGCTTCAGGATCATAGGCTTTTACATTAGCTCCTATCGATAGCAAATCTTCAATTAGAAATAGGGCAGGAGCCTCTCTTATATCATCAGTGTTGGGTTTGAAAGACAAACCCCAAATGCCTACCGTTTTATCTTTTAAGCTATCTCCATAAATCTCTTTGAGCTTTGCAAAAGCTTTTAGTTTTTGCTTGCCATTAACATTCATCACTGATTTCAATATTTTGAAATCGTAATTATGATCATCTGCCGTTTTCGCAAGTGCTTGTACATCTTTCGGAAAGCATGAGCCCCCATATCCTACTCCAGGGAATAAAAATCGCTTTCCAATCCTTCCATCACTCCCCATTCCCAGACGAACGCTATCCACATTCGCTCCTGTAAGATCACAGAGATTTGCAATTTCATTCATGAATGAAATTCTTGTAGCTAAATATGAGTTTGCAGCGTATTTTGTCATTTCTGCAGAACGTTGATCCATTAGGTAGATTGGATTTCCTTGACGCACAAAGGGCTTATAAAGCTCTTCCATCACTTTTTTAGCCTTTTCGGTTTTTGCCCCAATAACAATCCTATCAGGTTTTAGAAAATCATCTACAGCGGCTCCCTCGCGCAAGAATTCAGGATTAGAAACAACATCGAATAAGTCACTTGATAGTCCGGCACTCAAGGCTTTTTCTACTTTTTCAGCAGTTCCTACAGGAACAGTGCTTTTGTCTACTACAACGGTATATTGAGATATTAACTTTGAAAGATTTGAAGCTACTCCGAGTATGTATTTAAGATCCGCCGATCCATCCTCATCTGGAGGTGTGGGTAATGCAAGAAAGATGACTCTTGCATGATCAACCCCTTTTGTAAGGTTTGTGCTAAATGCCAACCTTCCTGCATTAACATTCCGATCAAAGATTGTTTTCAATCCAGGCTCATATATAGGAATTATCCCATTTTGAAGTGCTTGGATTTTCTTTTCATCGATATCTATACATAATACATTATGGCCCGTCTCTGCAAAACAAGTTCCAGATACAAGTCCAACGTACCCTGTGCCTACTACTGTTATGTTCATTATTACGTTATTATTTGAATATTAAGCGTGCAAAAGTCTATAATATTTTACACTTGCAGGGAGATGAAATTTTTTATCACCTACTAATTTGATTCCGTATTACTTTCGCATTAATATGAAGAGCAATTTTCTGGACCTTCTGCACAGTGGGGAAAAATCAATCTCGGTTACTGGTTTGGGTTACGTAGGATTACCCCTTGCTTTGGCTTTTGGAAAATTATTCCAAGTCATAGCGTATGATATAAATGAAATACGAATAGGACTACTTCAAGAAAATAACGATGTTGATGGAGAGGTTGATAAAAGCCAATTCGAAAACAAGAATGTCTTTTTTACAGCGAAAGCTGCTGATTTGAGGAAAGCGCATTTTCACCTTATTTGTGTTCCTACGGATATTGACAATTATATGATTCCAGATTTAGATCCACTAAAGAAGGCATCGCAAGTAGTAGGAAAGAACTTAAAAAAAGGAGATTATGTTATTTATGAATCTACGGTATATCCAGGTTGTACTGAAGAAGTATGCTTACCGATCTTAGAAGAATATTCCGGGTTAACAAGAAGCAGAGATTTCAAAGTTGGCTATAGCCCTGAGCGAGTAGTTCCTGGAAGTAAAGAGAAGTCATTAGATGAGATTGTAAAGATTGTGTCTGGAGAGGATACTGAAGCGCTGGATACTATCTCGGAGATCTACCAGACGATTCTAAAAAAAGATGTTTATCGAGTAAGTACAATAAGAATAGCAGAGGCCGCTAAAGTTATTGAGAATACGCAGCGCTACCTAAATATTTCTTTTATCAATGAGTTGTCGATGTTGTTGAATAAAATGAATATTGATACTAATGAGGTTTTGGAAGCCGCTGCAACGAAGTGGAATTTCCATCCATACAGCCCGGGTTTAGTAGGAGGACATTGTATAAGCGTTGACCCATTTTATTTGCTATATAAAGCGAACGAGATTGGTTTTGATTCTCAATTAATTACAGCGGGAGCTAGGATTAATGATTCCATGCCAAATTTTATAGCCAAATCACTAGTACAAAAATTACTGAGCATTGACAAACACCCCTTGAATTCAACTAACAAATGCAACAGCTTGCTGTTGTCATAAGAATAGGAGCAGCCTACTTGCTTTTGGCCATGGCCA
>JBLIDB010000178.1:0-10604 GCA_047634015.1 Saprospiraceae bacterium | reverse complement strand
AAAGTAACACCCTTGAGTCGTGCCATGTAGTCGAGTAATCGTTGTGTACTTGGACATCATCGGGCAAGCCTACTTGGCTACAGATGCATATGACTTATTAGCGACGCATCAGGTAGATCTGATATTTTTGGATGTAGACATGCCCATCCTCAAAGGGCTGGACTTCCTAAGAACCTGAGACCAGAAGCCTGCCGTTATTGTAACCTCTGCTCACCAGGAATACGCCTTAGAGGGTTTTGAATTACAAGTAGTCGACTACCTCCTCAAGCCCTTCCGCTTCGAACGATTCCTCAAAGCAATACAAGCCCTCCAATCCAAGCGACAATCTCCGCCATCTACAACGAAGAAGCATATCTTTATAAAAGTAGATAAGAAACAAATCCAGATAGACCTATCCACCATCCAGTATTTAGAAAGCTACGGTAACTATGTCAAGGGCTGGATCAAAGATGAATGCCACCTCACCCCAAGAACCCTTTCCAGTTTCAAAGAATTATTGGATGATCGATTCCAACAAATTCATAAGTCCTACATCGTACAGAAGCCAATGATCAAATTTGTAGAAGGCAACATGGTTATGATGGAAAACGGCAATCAAGTGAGCGTAGGAAAAAGCTATCGCATTCTGGTGCGTGGCTTGTTTTAGGCGAGGACTTCTGTATTCTCAGCTTTTATTAACGCATTTTCGTTATGAAAGACTTTCTTAGGATATGCTCCATTATATCCCTCGATAAGTTTAATTCAAGATTTCTTTGCATAAAGTGTAATAATTATAGGATTATGGCACTAACTATATAAAGAGATACGTGAGCAGCGATTTTTATACTCATTCGATTTTACCCTATGCAAGTATTATAGCCAAAATTAGTAGGGCCTATAGTAATGTACATGAAGATTATGAAGATAACTTTCAAGAAGTCTGTCTGCAGCTCTGGCGTAGTAAAGACAATTTTAAGGAGCAGTCTGAATGGTCAACATGGGTGTATCAAGTTGCGCTGAATGTATGTATGACAATGAGTAAAAGGGAGAAAAGAAGAAAGGAAGAGGGTGCAGTTTTCAATTCTACGATAGAACATCCCTCTTTAGATGAGCAAGCAATCTCTCAAGAGATTACAATTAATCATCTATATGAGGCGATTAGACTTTTGTCTTCAATTGACAGGGCGATTATAATTCTATACTTAGAAGAGAAATCGTATAAAGAAATCGCAGGGATAATTGGCATTACTCCGAACAACCTCGGGGTACGTATTCAACGCATTAAGAAAAGATTAAATAAACTGTTATCGAAAACGAGACACAATGAATAAATCAATCGAAAATACCTGGAAAGAGAGTTTTATAAATGATCAATTAGGTATTCCTAAAATTAACGAACTCTATAATCGAAAATCTTTGAGTATTGTGGAGGGAATAATTAGTGAATTTGAAAGAGGGGTACTTATGCAAATACCTGTAGCTGTTGGAGTTTTTTTATGGACTCTATGGTTAGATAATGATAATGCCTTGTTTTGGGGGATTATTTCTGCCAGTCCTTGTCTTATATGGTTTTACATAGGTAGAGAGCAAGCGAAAGGCCTTAGAAGCATTAAACATGAATCAAATTGCTATCAATATTTGCTTAGTATAAGAGCCGAATTAAGCTCATTAAGAAAGTCCAATAAGAGATTAGTTATCTCCAGCGTTCCAATAATCTTATTTCCAATGCTGCTCTACACATACTTCAAACAAGAAGGAAAGAGTCTTGGTGAAATAATAGGAGTTGAAGGCTTCAACTTCCCGACACTGTCTATTTTTCTATTGCTTCCAATTATGACAATGATCGCATATTTGATTGCTGCATTATTTTTTAAAAACAAGGAGCCTCAAGTCGGAATTAGCATAAATACGTTAATTCAAGAAATAGAGGAATTGAAAGAAAGTGAGTAAGATGATGATAGTTTTGATAATTCTATAGCAGAAAACATTGAAAAGAAAAATTAATATGATTCGTAATATGAATGGTGATTAGAATTCACCTTCAAAATGACATAGACGGCCATATAGCTTTTTTGTCAGTTGCAGCAATATTTGTATTTGGAAATAGCAAAATAGTCGTCCGGCAGGAGCGCGTTGGTTGACGGGAAGAAGTGTTTTTAGATTGACTGTTCTCGTGGCATTCTTATTAGTTATGGATCAAAGATCAATGCCACCTAACCCCAAGAACCCTTTCCAGTTTTAAAGAATTATTGGATGATCGATTCCAACAAATTCATAAGTCCTACATCGTACAGAAACCAATGATCAAATTTGTAGAAGGCAACATGGTCATGATGGAAAACGGCAATCAAGTGAGCGTAGGAAAAAGCTATCGCATTCTGGTGCGTGGCTTGTTTTAGATAGCGGCTTTATCAATGTCGTTAGTGGGATAAAGAGATTACTAGGATTCGGGGAGTCTGCATATTTTCATATCTAACTTGTTCCTTTCACACGATTCGAAATTTTTGAGACCTGTCAATGGAAGCAAAGTGGTTTTGATAGCTTATCTATTGTTTAATAACGAATATGCAGAATAGAATACTGCAATTTTGATATAAATTGGTATTATTGTTGAAAATATTCTTAGATTGCAAATTATTTATTCTTCAACATTACTACTAAACCAACTAAAATGAATGTTAAAAATTTCCTGACCCTTTATGCCGTCTTAGTTACCATTTATGGCATATTTTTTCTCTTTTTTCCTAATAATGCCATTGGTCTCTATGGAGGAGAGAGTAGTGCTTTACTCGGAAATGCAATGCAAGGTCTAGGCTCTGTCTTTATTCCTGCTGGTATCATGAGTTGGATAGCACGGGATGCAAGTGCATCTTTTGGCCGCAAGGCAGTACTCTCTTTTATCGGATTGAGCAGTTTAATCTTTGGTGTTCGCAGTATAATAAGTATGGTTAGTGATTCAGCGGGAATGGTTGGAAGTCAACCTTACATTGATCTTGCTGTTCAAATCATCTTTGCTGCCGGAGGACTTTATTTCTTTTCTAAAGAGAAGGGTTTCATGACTGATTAAATTCCATTTACATTCCCATAATTATTTAGAAACAGAGAGAGCTTCATGCTCTACTCTGTTTCTAATTTTTGAACCCATTTGCTAAATTCGATGCCGATTTTAAGAAAATCTAATACCCCTTATTATATCCTTTTTCAATTGCAGGAACTCCCGCGTGCATCCAAGTTGGCATCTCTTTGCCCATGAGGTAGTGATCAAAAAACTGTTGCATTCGAATATTGAAATCGACGATATTCTCGTACTTCGTTGGCCAATGAGGTTCGTTATTATAGTTAAGCATCCATACCGGCTTATCGAGGCGCCTTAATGCACCAAATAGTTCGATACCTTGATACCACGGAACTGCAGTGTCATGATCGTTATGCATCAGTAGCATAGGCGTATTGATTTTATCTACGAAGAAAATTGGCGAATTTTCAAAGTACCTCATGGGGACTTCCCAAAGCGACCCAGCAATTCGGGTCTGGGTTCGCTCGTATTGAAACATGCGACTGAGTCCTGATCCCCATCTGATGCCGCCATAGGCACTCGTCATATTGGCCACCGGTGCTCCGGATTCCGCACAGGCGAAGAGATTAGTTCTTGTTGCGAGATAGGCCGTCTGATAACCGCCCCAGCTATGTCCTTGCATACCGATCCGATCTATATCAATGAAGCCTTCATTGAGAAGATGAGTGACGCCTGGCATCACAGCATTGTAACAGCTCGGTCCAGGATATCCATCGCGATAGACAATATCAGGGATGAAGACAATGTATCCACGACTGGCATAGAAAGCAGGATTGATAATGGATCTAATAGGCGTGGCTCCCCAATAGCGATGGATATTATCAGAATTCCGCTCGTAGAAGTATACGATCATAGGATACTGAATGGTAGAATCAAAGTCTTCTGGTTTATAGAGTAATCCTTCCAGAGGGACACCATCCAGCGAGGCCCATTCTATCATCTCTACGGTACTCCATTTTTTGTGCTTTTGCTGTGGGTTGACATCGCTGACTTGAATAGAATTAGTGAAGCCCATATCAGTCAATTGAATATCAGGAGATTGGGCGTGACTCTGAATCGAATAGATTAGTTTGTCGGAATCTTTTGCTTTCTGAATGTCCCGAAGTTGTCCTGATTTTTTGAGTAACACCTTTACTTGATTGTTATCATTTAATTGAACAATAGATTCTTGTTTTGAGGATTCATTGAACCCGTGAATCAAATCTAAATCGAAGTCAACATAAGTTCTGTCAGAATCTAATTTTCTAATTCGAAACCTATCTTTGCTATTTCTTCCATTTGTGATCACTGTAGCTGTAGAAGGGGCCGATGGATCAATCTTCCAGATGTCATATCTATCGTAAATCAAAACATGATTGTCACCTTCTGTCCATCCTGCAATACCATAAGGTCTTGGAAAATCAGGATGATCATCGAGCTCATCTACAATAGAAGTTGGTATTACTTCAGATATATTGTGGACTTCTTCGCTTGCAATATTATAAACATAGTAGGCAGTGTCTTCGACATTATACCAATGCAGATATTTTCCGTCAGGGGATAAATCTCCTCTTCCGCGTACAGCTCTGACAATTGACTTTTGATTCCCTGTATTCAGATCAACTAAAGAAATATCAGCTCTAAAAGGGAATCCTTCCCACGTTACAGCCTTCATATAGGGCGCACTATTACTTCCGAAGGCAAATCGATGATTTTGATCTTTATTATCGCCAAATGATACTTCAGAAACTTTATGAGTTGCTAATTGGAAAAATCGATTTGACGAAGTATGATAGACTGCTGCATAGCCTTTCTTTTCATCTTCTTCTTGTTCTACATTTTGTTGTGTTTGTAAACGTTGGTCTTTATAAGACCAGATTTCAACTTGAATAATCTCTTCTTCCAGAAGCATTGTGTCCTTCACGATAGGTGGCGGAGAAGTGTGAAAAAACAGTTTGCTACCATCCTGCGAAAAGCGGATCTCCTGATGCTGATTTACGATCCAATCATCATTCAGGTCTTCTGCACTAACAGCAATTGCTGCACTGTCGGGATTATTTTCCCAATACTTCAATTGAAATCCTGAGATATAAGATTTTGGATCATTCTTGTCTTGTAAGAAAGCTGCTTGAGTGCCATCATCCGAGATCGCTAATTTTTCATATTGATATTCTCCTACTGCAAGAGACTTGCTCATTCCAGAGGAGAAGTTGTAATAATAAACACCCTCTTGTATTGTACTGTCGAGACCTGAAGTATGATATATCATAGACATATCGTCTTTTGCAAGTTGAAAGTCTTTTACAAATCTGAGTGTGTCATCTGATGACTGGTCGAGATTGTGGACTATTAAGTGATATCCATTATCATCACTTACCTTTTTAGACTTCTCTGTCTTAAGTGTATCCGACTGAGTCGTAACCGTCGTGTCTTTCGAGGATGCTTTATTCAAGGTGTATAGGACATAGCCATTCCATTCTTCTGGTAATTCATAGGATTTAATATTTGGAATCTTGGTAAGATGACCACTTTGAGTATTGTAGATACCAAGACTATCCTTTGGCATTTCATCTTCCTCTGTTTTCCTCCTCTTAGCAGCTCGAACGCTATCTTGAGAGGGCTTGATGATAAAAACTAAATAGCGTGAGTTAGGGGATATAGTAGATGATTCACCACGGTCATAAGATAACAAGGATCTGCCATCTGCAGCTCGGATTCTCATTGTCTGATCTCCCTTTCCAGGTACTTCGTGATAGACAACCAGTGAGCCGTTAGGTGAGATTTGTTCGCCAGAGATCTTCTTCCAGACATCATAATCATGAAAATCTAAAGCTGGCAGATCCGACTGACCATATAGGTTACTGGCTCCGATGAAGAGCAGGAATAGTACCTGGCTCAAAAGTTTTTTAAAGCTATAGGATTGAATAAAAAATGGATTCAGCATGGTCAGATGATTTAGTTGGGGAAGATACAAATGTCATGAGAGATGGAATCACCAATGAGAAAACATTGTCTGCTGAATACTTTGTGGATCTGTTATTTATTGGGTGTACAATAATGACAAAATGCGATATTAATACATTTGTTTGACAAAGATCATAGTAATGGGGAGATCCTACTTGAGTGAGTTTGAAGAGCTGATTTTGACAATTGTTGGCATACTTGGAGAAGAGACATATGGTAATGCTATAGTTGAAGAAATATGGAATCAGATCAGCAGAAAGGTCAATCTCAATACAGTCCATATCACCCTTTATCGATTAGAGGATAGGGGATTGGTAAAGTCGCACTACGGAGGGGCAACAGCACTTCGGGGAGGTAGAAGAAAGAGGTTATTTGACATAACTAATGCTGGTCTCAATACAATCAAGATTCAGCAAGAGCAGCGGAATAAACTTTGGAATCTTATCCCAGGCCTGAAGATGATTGCCACGTGAGGACTCCCATGAGCGAGCGGCAATTGCCAAAGAAATCATTGACTTTTCTCTATAGGTTTTGCCCAGATCACATGGTAGAGGGCATTGTTGGTGACCTAATACAGGAATACGAAAAGACTATAATCAATATGGAAAAGAGGAAGCAGATAGATCATTTACCTGGAATGTATTGCGCTTCTTTCATCCATATATAATATTAAAAAATCGAAGCGGAAATAGTATGCTAAATATTGGACTACTCAAGAGTCACATTAAAATATCTTTTCGAAATATGAGAAGCAATAAGTTGCACTCATTTATCAATATTGCTGGGGTGTCTACTTCGATTGCTTTTATTTTTCTAATTTTCTTATTGATCAATAATGAGTTGTCCTACGATTAATTTCATAAAGACAAAGAGAATATCTATCGTGTCAATCACAAAGTTGTCAATGTGGAAAGTAGGCAAACGAAAAGTGAAAGTGCGGTCACAGCTATTCCCTTGTCGAAAGATTTGAAAAATGAATTACCAAACATAAAATCATTTACTCGATTGGGTAGTGGAGCAGCTACTGTGCGAGTAGACAATATACCATATCAGGAGACAGTAAGTTTTGCAGATTCGGACTTCTTTGACATTTTTGACTTTCCTGTTCTGAGAGGAGCATTAGAATCGCTGCTTTCTAACCCCAACGCTATCGTCCTCTCGGAAGAAAGGGCCCGAAAGTATTTTGGTGAAAAGAATCCAATAGGTGAGTCACTGTTGGTAGAGGTCAGTGGTGTTACATTAGAAGCCTTCGTTACAGGGGTTATTGACGCAAAAAAAACGTCTTCCAGTATTCAAATTGATTTGCTTATGGCCTTTGATAATTTTGAATATGTCGGATCCAAAGACATGATGACTTCTTATAAATTCGGAATAGTAGAAAACTATATCCAAGTTAGAGATCCAGTAGATCAGGTCGCATTTGAATCCCTTATGACTGAGGCTATACAGAAGTATTCTCCAGAGGACAAAAATAAATTAAACTTGGCTTTACAGCCACTTTCTAATCTTCATCTGCAAGATCAGGTACTTGGTAATGCGACTTATATCAGTCCGACAAAGCTTTACATTATGTCCGGCGTTGGTATTTTAATAGTACTCATCGCCTTGATTAATTTTGTTACCCTTTCGACAGGTCAAGCGATTGGGCGATTGAAGGAAGTAGGACTTCGCAAAACCCTAGGGGCTTTAAATGGTCAACTTCGATTTCAACTGGCTTCCGAAGCGTTGATCACTGTGTTTATAGCTTGCATAATTGGTCTTTCATTAGCTTATTTCGGCCATCCTTTATTCATGACTTTAACAGGTATCACATTTTCGTACTCATTCGGGTGGTCTCAAATTTTGTTTTTAGGTGCTATTGTCTTGACCATATCATTAATCGCCGCGTTGGCACAGGGGATCCTTATTATTAAATATAATGCTTCAGATGCGCTGCAAGGCAACGTCAATTTTGGAATAAATGGGGATTGGTTTAATAGAGCACTCATTGTGTTTCAGTTTTCAGTGGCAATCATCTTGATTGTAGCTGCCATGCATATGAATGTACAGATGTTACTTATTAAAAGTAAGAAACTTGGATACGATGCTGAAAAACTAATTGAAATATCCTTGGGAAATCCAGCAAATAAAGAACAAAGTAAATTGTTGGTGGATAGATTTCGTAGTGCAGCATTGATAGACCAAAGGATATTATCTGTTAGCGCTAGCATGAATAACTCTCGTGAACCATGGACTGAATTGAGTTTGAAGCAATTGGATGGTAGTTTAGAGAAGATCTACTACAACCAGGTTGACCATCAGTATATGGAGACCATGGATATTTCAATTGTAGAAGGACAGGCATTCAAGATAGAGGGAAGTAATAATACTTCATCGATTCTTGTAAACGAAGCACTAGTTAAGCACTTTAATTGGGGTGATGATGTACTATCTAAGCAAATCCCGGGAGCTAATCTCGCCAATGATCATCAGATCATTGGCGTCATTGGAGATTACCATTTTAGTTCTTTGCACGAGAAGATCGAGCCTCTCATTCTTGCACTTGATGAAAAGTCAATCTCCGATGGGATAGTAGGACTTTCTACCTATGTATGGCCACCTAATCTGTATAGTATAATGGTTCGTGCGGGCTCTGGTGATATCTCAGCCATTGTAAAAAGTTTAGAAAAAGCATGGACTAATATCAATCCCAATAGTGAATTTGTATATCATTTTGTAGATGAAGTATTAGATGCCCAATATGCAGAGGAAGAGAGATGGAGTCGCGTAATTAATCTGGCATCAGCCTTTACAATTTTTGTGGCATGGTTAGGGCTGTTTGCTCTATTACGATTAAATATTAGAAAGAAAGAGAAGGAGATCGGTATTAGGAAGGTACTAGGATCTAGCTCATTTGAAATTATTAAATTGTTGACGGAGAAGTATCTTTGGTTGGTAATATTAGGTATATGTATATCTATTCCGATTAGTTCATGGCTCGTTGGCAAATGGCTGGAATCATTCGCTTACAAGATAAATATTAGCCCTTTCTTATTGTTGACATCAAGTCTGAGTATTTTAGTACTGACTATGATTTCAGTAAGTTTTCAGTCTTTCAGAGCTTCAACTAAGAACCCTGTAGTTTCAATAAATCGTAATTAATGGTGTCGATTAATGGTGTCGATTAATTAGAAAACACCACCTATTCTATTTGACTTGCTCTTCTTGGCGATGATCTTACTATAATCACCTGATTCTACCCATTGGATTATTTCATGTGCTCTTGCTATAGCCCAGAGATTATTGCCATAAAGAAATCGAACAAACTTATCAAAGGATTTTTCAGAAAATCCGTCGAATGCTTTTGCTTGACTTTCTAATTCATTGATATCAAAGGTGGCCCAGTATTTTTCAGGAAGGCCTGCTATTTTGGAGAATAATTGCTTTACGGCATAAGTATCTTGACAAACTAAGAGACCACCACGGTCAGCAGTATATTCTGCCATTTGCATCCAATGAAAGAGCGCATACTTCAACCCCGTAGATAAAACACCACTTAGTCCAAGAGTCACACCAGACAAAGCGTCCATTAATTCTGGAAAGATGAATCCTATTTCCTGATAGAGTACATGTTGACACTTTATATGAGTGACTTCGCGACCTAGTAGGAATAGCAATTCTGGCTTCGTTAACTTGTCCAAACATTCAGATGATATAGCTATAATAGGTTTGTCTACTCCCAGTGTTGCAGCAGTGAAGTCTTCAGAGCGCTCCACGTATAATTCAGGAATATTATCTACATCAAGCATCTCGCACGCCGTTTCTAAAAGAATCCGTAACTCCGGAAATGAAGTTGGGGATAGCCTGAGGCTACTACCTGTATACTGAAGCTTAATCACATTCTCGACTCCCATGTCGTAGAATTTTTTCACTACTTTTTCTAATCCTCGTGTCTTCTGTAAGGTCTTAAACGAACTTGCTTCAAGCGGATGTTTAAAATCAGAGATCTTAAGATCATATAATTTTTGTGTATTCATATGTCGAGAATTAGGAAATTTAGGATTAGGCAAGAACAAGCGGCTACCTTCAACTATTCGCTTCTTTCATAAATTTATTCAATGTATGGTTTTAGCACTACTCTTGGTGATAATATTCTACAAAGGAAAGAAAGAATCCTGCCAGACTGTTTGGAGTATAACATTGCCCTATGCCGAGCCATAGGGCAATGTTTGTATCATTTAACCCCAACTAAGCATTTTGTTTAAGATTGTAATAATTCATTGTGACGTAGAAATCATATTCATGCGTGCTTAGGACAAGTTATAATGCCTATTTTCTAAAGCAATTGCAATTAAAAGTAGATTCAATTTTTGGACATGGGGCTCTTTAAAATTGCTTTGATAACCTGATGAGATTCGAGCTCAAGCCTCGCATATTACTATATTATTAGTCTTCGTTGTAAATTCACCTATTCGAGTTATGGATTCATAGCAAATAATTGATACGATGAAAGATTATGACATTATTCTAACTGAATGTACGGAAGCTTACCACTAATTCCCAATTAGCGCAATAATGCCTCTATCGAATAATTTTTCTCCGAAATATCTACGGTTGAGTTTATAGC